>NZ_NCUI01000024.1:0-300000 GCF_002096435.1 Streptococcus oralis subsp. oralis | reverse complement strand
CAAGGGACCAGAAGCACCGCCTACCTTACTCAGTAGTTGCATTGAGACAAGTTTAAAAACATCACTGCTGGTCTCAAATTGCTTTCCTTCTATGTTTTCCATAACTGCAGCCATTCCACGCGCCATATTTCCACCGTGGTCTCCATCCCCTATAGGAGTGTCTAACTCACTAAGGTAATCTTTCTGTTCTTGAATCTTTTCATTAAAAAGCTTCATCCATTCAAGTGCTTGTTCAGCATTCATTTGACATTTTCTCCTTGAGTTTTACCAAGCTGGTGTAGTAACAGGGGCATTTAGAGCATCCAACCACTCATCATCTGCCAATCGAATCAATGTTAATGACAAGCCAGCCATATCAATTGATGTCATATAGTTTCCAATTTTCTTAAATGCCAACTCAACACCTTTTTCATGGAGTAATTTAGCCACATCATTTGCAAATACATATTGCTCCATAAGAGGAGTGCTTCCTAAACCATTGATGAGAAGCCCATAGCGTTCACCAGCCTTAAGTTGGAAACCTTCAGATAATTTTTCAACCAATTCTGAAGCCAATTGTGCTGAAGGTTGCATTTTCTCTTTCTTATATCCCGGCTCACCATGAATACCAACACCATATTCAAATTCATCATCTTCTAAAACAAATCCTGGTTTCCCAACTTCAGGAACGGTTGCTCCAGACAGGGCCAGCCCAATTGTTTTAATTTCTAACACAAGTTTATCGGCCAAGTCCTTCATTTCAGCTAATGATTTACCAGAACGAGCCGCATCTCCCAAAATTTTATGGACTAATATAGTACCTGCGACACCTCGACGACCTTGGGTATAGAGGCTATTTTCAACCGCAATATCATCATCGACTACAACACTTGCTACATCAATACCTTCCATTTCAGCAAGTTCTTGTGCAATTTCAAAGTTCATAATGTCACCAGAATAGTTCTTGATGACCATGCAAACTCCAGCACCTTCATCAGCCGCCTTAATGGCTTCTAAAATTTGGTCCGGAGTAGGTGAAGTGAAGACTGCTCCACAAATGGCAGCAGACAACATTCCATCTCCTACAAATCCAGCATGACTTGGTTCATGTCCTGAACCTCCACCTGAAATGAGTCCAACTTTTCCTGTCTTTTCTGCCTTTCTAACAATGACATCAAAGCCATCTAAGCGTTCTACCAAGTCATCATGCATGAATGACAATCCCTGCAACATTTCATCAACAACTTGTGTCGGTTCATTTATAATTTTTTTCATGAGAAACTCCTTTTGGCATGTACCTTTGTTTTCGCTTTCATTATATATTTTTTATTGCTGGATGATAAGGGACAGATTCTATTATTTGTCCCCTTTTAAACCCGTTTAAAACATTTTTTTGGTAAAATGAAGTAAGTAACAGAAAGGCTTCCAATGGCATCATCACTTATTACAAAAAAACGGATTGCCAAGGCATTTAGAGACCTATTACCTACTAGAGATTTTGACAAAATCTCCATTGTAGATATCATGGAATCAGCTGGCATTCGTAGACAGACCTTTTACAATCACTTTCTTGACAAATATGAACTGCTAGACTGGATATTTGAAAATGACTTAACCGAGTATATCACCAATAACTTGGACTTCATTTCGGGCCAAAAACTATTACAAGAATTATTTTTTTATTTCGAACAAGAGCGTGACTTTTATATTCAACTTTTTGATATTCAAGGGCAAAATAACTTTTATGACCACTTTATCAGCTACTGTCGCTTGCTTGTATCAAAAATTTTAAGAGAATACGGTCAGATTGATATCGATTCTTCTGCTTATACTTGTTTTTTGTTAGACTACCATTCACATGCTCTAGCAGAAATCGTGAAAGCTTACGTCAATAAAAAAAGTCCAGTTCCACAACCAGACTTTCTAATCATGACAATTATTGGAAAGAGACCACAATGACATTTATTTCAAATCATAAACAGAAAATTATTTCAAGTTACATTTCGGCAACTGTCAGCAGTCATCCTAAATTAGAAAAGCACCCTACCTTACCATTAGTCTATCAAAAAAATCGCAATCCTCATCAGGTTCCAATATTGTCGGGTGGAGGTTCCGGTCACGAACCTGCGCATATTGGATATGTGGGAGAAGGAATGCTTACTGCTGCTATCTATGGCCAATTATTTACTCCTCCTACAAGAACTGAAATCTTAGAGTCCATTCGTTTTTTAAACAATGGTCACGGTGTCTTCATCATTGTAAAAAATTTCGAAGCAGACATCAAAGAATTTAGCTCGGCCATTAACACTGCTAGAAAAGAAGGAATTAAAGTCGGCTATAGTCTAGCACACGACGATATTTCAATTGAACCTCACAATAGATTTCAAATTAGAGGAAGAGGGCTTGCAGGGACAATCTTACTTCATAAAATCCTAGGATTTGCAGCTCAAAATGGTACCGACATAGAACAACTAACCGATTTAGGTCATCAACTTGCTCCCGAAATCGCAACGATTGGCTTTGCAACGAAATCCGCTAGTCTACCCCAAACCACCCTTCCACTATTTAGCTTGGAAGAAGGAAATATTTCTTATGGCATTGGGATACACGGTGAAGAAGGTTATCGTATCGTCCCATTTCAATCTTCGGAAATCCTTGCAAATGAAATTATAAGCAAATTAAGATTGCACTATCATTGGAAAAATGGGGATCAATTTATATTGCTTGTAAATAATCTAGGCACTACTACCAACCTAGAAATGGGGATATTTATCAATGATCTCCTTCAACTCTTAGAAATTGAAGGAGTCACTATTACCTTTATAAAATCAGGAACATTTATGACCAGTTTGGATATGGCAGGTATATCCGTAACTCTTTGCCCTGTAAAAAATAAGCAATGGCTAGAAGCCCTCAATGCTCCAACGACAGCTTTTGCATGGTAATCTGCTTGTATAACTCAAAAGGGCTACATCACTTGATAGCCCTTTGCTTTTATCTTACGTTTAAAAGAACTGATTCTTGCCATTTCAAACAGTCCATCTATACCTTACAATTTTTCTGATGAGCTTTGAGTTTTTTCAGAGCCCAGTCATAGTGACTGGAGGTGCTACTGACAAAGTAGGAACCTAGACTTGTCCCACCCGTCCATTTATAGGTACCTTTTGTGAACAATTCGTCATTGCTGAAGCCTTCCATTAACTCTAAAACCTTTTTATGCGATTGATTGAGGAGTTTGGTCGCTTCTTCTACGGACGTTTTCTGATGCTTCTTCCAAATAGCGACATTCATTTCCCCATAAGTTTTCCAATTATAAGGTTCAGGGAGAAAAGTTCTTTCTTGACCTTTTTGATTAGAATGTACCCAAGTTAAAAGTAATTGCTGCCATTCATATAGATGGATCAAAACATCCCGTAGATTTTTATCTCTATTCCAGTGAGCTTCTTTTTTCTTTTGGTCTTTTGAAAAATCAAAAGGAGTCTGTAGCTCCTCTTCACTTAATTTAGATATAAAGTGATTGAGCTTTTCATAGTTTTCCTTAGAGGCTAACACTAGCTCCTCTTTCGTTTTTGGTCTAGGCATGGGAGTTCTCCCTTCATCTTCAACTAGAATAAGCTATTTTCTTACTTCATTATACCATAATCAAAAAGCAGTTCTTCATTTTACGAAAAGCTGCTTTTACTAACTATTTTTTTATGCTTATAGTCACTACTTTACATATAAATCTCTAAAACGACCATCCACTTCAGCCATCTGATAAAGCAAGTGGGCTAGTTCTTGATAATCTTCTTTTAAACATGAAAGATGGGCTTGGCTAAATAGAGTAGCCAATTCTTCTTTTAATCTTGCCCCTTTCGGATCATGATCTTTTAAGAACTTACTGAGATAGAGATTTCGAACAGCTGCAAGTTTAAAGCTAAAATACTGGTGCAGTTGTCTTTGCTCCGTATTTAAGCCGTTTTCAGCAACTACTTTTGCATAGCATTCCAACACACCACTTTGACCATTCAGATATCGGGTCTTCATAATCCTTGCTGTTTCTTGATAGATTTCAGTCTGACTAGGACTCTTGACCTTCTTAAAATTTCCCCACATGGAGTAGGCTCCGCGCTTATAGTCAATAGCCTCTGCCTTCCATGCTTCTAGTATGTCATTAAAAGCAACCTTCATACAGGCAAAACCAGCTGGATCGTGCAAATAGAGGTACTGATCATCAATGTCATACACGGTTACAAAGTGATCCACACCATAAAGGATTGTGTGATTGGGATTGTAGGTCAGATGGCCCATATCAAGAGGCCCCAGTACGACAGGTCCATTAGTCAGAAAGGTTTCCAACTTTCTTTTAATTTCTTCCAAATCAACTTCTGCTCTATCTTTTAGATAGAAATCCTCATAGTCAAACCCTAGTATTTTTAAGGAATGGGAGATAGAGAGATCTGGCATTCCGTTATCAAAGAATACTAGAGGGTGCTGGTCATCTTCCTTTACGATACTAGCGCCATTTCCCATTACCATGATTGCCTCTAAAAACTCTGCTTTAAAGTCATAACCATAGGCATCCAGTGCCATTGCCAATGAATAACTATAGCAAAGTGACACATCTCCAAAATACATCTGCATATTCTTGCCTCCTTATCTTCTATGGGACTATTATACCGAGAAAACTATTCGCATGCCCCATAAAATCCAAACAAAAAATATGGTCTGTTTGTTTACAGACATGAATGTCAACAATTAAAAACTCTGTAGAGATTCTTTCTACAGAGTTCGATTTGCATTTTTATAAATTGTCAGAAAATGATCTAGTTCTTAATCACTGGTATCCAGAGTTCCATTTGATAGTCTGGTGACGACATGTCACCTTCGGTATAGACTTCAAAGTCTGGCGCTCCTGAGTGGCGATAGCCTGTTTCTGGGAAAAAGACCTCCAAGGCATATTTCCAAGCACTGTGAATGCTAGCAGGTATAGGGCCTTTGACTGGTACGATAGCATATTCAGCGGCTGGGATATCTTTGATGGACAGACCTAGTTCTTCTGCTTTAGTTTTATCCGTCACATCGTAAGCAGCCATATAGTCGATAATTTCACCTTCTTTGACATCCGAGCAGACGCCAAGGGATTGGCCGCTACCCAAGCCTTCTAGGCTTTTAATACTGTGAGTTGCATAGAGTTTCTCCCAAGCAGACGGGCATTTGCTATTGTCAATAGCTTCCAATAGGACACCTGCCACGATAAATGCAGGCTTCTTTTGAATCTTGATATCCATGTTCTTTCCTCCTGTAATCTTTAAGGATAATTGAAGTATAGGAAAGATTCGATAAGGTTTTCCATTTCGAACTTCTGAGGGAGTTGCACCATGGAATTTCTTGAAGGCTGTGCTGAAGGCGTCAGAAGACTCATAGCCGTATTTCATTGCTATATCAATGACTTTCTCAGAGCCTTCCCGCAAGTCTGTCACAGCTTCTGATAGCCTGCGATTGCGCAAGTATTCTGCTAATGTCATATCTGCCAGGATAGAAAATAACCTGCTAAAGAGAGGGTAAGAATAGCCCGATAGCTGCTGAAATCTTTTCATATCCACTTCTCCAGTCAGTTGCTGCTCCAAATAATCCATAGTTTGATTGAATTGATGCATCATATTCTTCTTTTCTTACCTCCATAAGATACAAAGGTCATTAAAAGCAAAGTGAAAATAGGAAAATTAACGCTGGTTCTAGGTAAGTTTTTCTTTTTCGCATAGCTTTTAGTTCGTGTTCAATTCTATCTATATTCTAACAAATACAAGATACTTCCACCCTAGAATCTTTGTACAAGATTTAAAGGTGTAAATTCTATAACTTATCTTTTAATTTCTCAACAAAGAGATAGGCTGCAGGGCAGGTCAAGGTATTCTTAATCGTCAAATGGTTGATTTGGTGGATCTTTTTACGATCTGTATGGGGGAATTCACGACAGGCCTTGGGACGAACGTCATAGATGGAGCAGAGATTGTCTCCTCCTAGAAAGGGGCAAGGCATGGATTTGAAAACTTTATCACCATCTTCATCCACCTGAAGGAATTCCGCTTCAAAAGCCGGTAATTTCATCTTAAAGTACTTAGCAATACGGGTAATATCTGCTTCTTTAAAGTCGGGCCCCAAAGTCTTGCAACAGTTGGCACAGGCAGTGCAATCAATCTCAGCAAAGACTTCTTGGTGGATCTGCTGAGCTATCTTATCTAGATTCTTTGGTGGCTTTTTCTTTAGATTAGCTAACACTTTACGATGCTCCTTCTGCTTTTGCAGTGCTAATTGATGGTAATACTCAATATCAATCTCTTTAGACATAATTTCTTCCTAATACAAGTTTTTAGTCTATTATACCATAAACACTGCCCCCTTTTTGCCCCCTGAACAGAAAAAAAGCCCTTCGGAAAAAATCCGAGGGGCTAAAAACGTTGTTAAATCAACGATTATTTTTTAAGGTTGTAGAATGATTTCAATCCACGGTATTCAGCTACTTCACCAAGTTGGTCTTCGATACGAAGCAATTGGTTGTATTTAGCAATACGGTCTGTACGTGAAAGTGAACCAGTCTTGATTTGTCCTGCGTTAGTTGCAACTGCGATGTCAGCGATTGTTGAATCTTCAGTTTCACCTGAACGGTGTGATACAACGGCAGTGTAACCAGCTTCTTTCGCCATTTCGATAGCGTCGAATGTTTCAGTAAGAGTACCGATTTGGTTAACTTTGATAAGGATTGAGTTAGCAGCACCTTCTGCAATACCTTTTTCAAGGTAAGAAGTGTTTGTTACGAAGAAGTCGTCACCAACCAATTGAACTTTACCACCAAGACGTTCAGTAAGAGCTTTCCAACCGTCCCAGTCGTTTTCGTCCATACCATCTTCGATAGTAATGATTGGGTATTTGTTTACCAATTCTTCAAGGTAGTCGATTTGTTCTGCAGCAGTACGTACAGCTGCTCCTTCACCTTCGAATTTAGTGTAGTCGTAAACTTTACGTTCTTTATCGTAGAATTCTGACGAAGCACAGTCAAATCCGATAAATACGTCTTTACCAGGAACATATCCAGCAGCCTCGATCGCAGCAAGGATAGTTTCAACACCGTCTTCAGTTCCTTCGAAACGAGGAGCGAATCCACCTTCGTCACCTACGGCAGTTTCCAAACCACGTGATTTAAGGATTTTCTTAAGTGCGTGGAAGATTTCAGCACCCCAACGAAGAGCTTCTTTGAATGATGGTGCACCAGCAGGTACGATCATGAATTCTTGGAAAGCGATTGGAGCGTCAGAGTGAGAACCACCGTTGATGATGTTCATCATTGGAGTTGGAAGAACTTTAGTGTTGAATCCACCAAGGTAGCTGTAAAGTGGGATTTCAAGGTAGTCAGCAGCAGCACGAGCTACAGCGATAGACACACCAAGAATTGCGTTTGCACCCAATTTACCTTTATTAGGAGTACCGTCAAGTGCGATCATAGCACGGTCGATAGCTTGTTGGTCACGTACATCGTAGCCGATGATTGCTTCAGCAATGATGTTGTTTACGTTGTCAACAGCTTTTTGTGTACCAAGACCACCGTAACGAGATTTGTCACCGTCGCGAAGTTCAACTGCTTCGTGTTCACCAGTAGAAGCTCCTGATGGAACCATACCACGTCCGAAAGCACCTGATTCAGTATAAACTTCTACTTCAAGTGTTGGGTTACCGCGTGAGTCTAGGACTTCGCGAGCGTAAACATCAGTAATAATTGACATTTTTTACTCTCCTTTGAGTTAAATTTTTTACACCTCTATGATACCTTAAAAATAAGCGTTTTTCAAGAAAAAACGTTATCTTTGTGCAAATTTTCCTTAACTTTATAAAGTAATCGCTTTCTTTTGTCTGTTTTCTTGCGATTTTTGTGATATACTGTTTTTATGACAGATTTATCAAAACAACTACTAGAAAAAGCTCACGGTGGGCCGAAATTAAACCCTGACGAACAACGCCGCTATCTCGGGACTTTCGAGGAAAGAGTTCTTGGCTACGCGGATATCAGTACTGCCAATAGTTCTGAATTAGAACATGGATTTTTCTCTATTTTAGAGGGTTTTCAAGAAAAGGTAGAGGCACTTTTTGTGAAGATTTCACCAAATATCGAGTTTGACAAACAGGTCTTTTACTTAAAACAAGCAAAAGAAAGCAACTGTCAGGCGACTATTGTTTCAGATGATCATATCACCTCTCCTTTTGGTCTTGTCATTCATACAAATGAACCTGTTCAAGTAGACGAAAAAGACCTTAGACTTGCTTTCTCAAACCTCTGGGAGGAGAAAAAGGCAGAAGCTCCTAAAAAATCTATCTGGAAAAAATGGTTTGGTTAATGATTTCTCATATTTAATAAACGACCAATATTAGTAGATGTGTGCTCCAAATAGAGTCTTGCATTTTTTAGACTGTCTTCCAAAGGTTCACTTTTTTCTAAAATAGAAAAGGTTGCTTGTATATTTTCGAATGGTAGGGAAGGTAAATCATCAGCAAGACTACCACAAATAGCAATAACAGGAACTCCATTAGGGGTTCTTTTTGCTACTCCGATCGGAGCTTTTCCAACAAAGCTTTGACTGTCCAGTCTCCCTTCTCCAACGATAACCAAGTCTGCCCCTGCAACTTTCTTATCAAAATCAATCAAATCTAAACAAGTGTCAATCCCAGATACGATAGTGGCCTCAGCAAAGGCACAGAGCCCAGCCGCAATCCCACCGCCGGCTCCTGCTCCTTTAAGAGAGAGGGTTGATGGTGAAAATTTTTCATAGAACCGCTGTATAGCCAAATCTACTGTTTCAAACAAAGCAGGTTCCAAACCCTTTTGTTTTCCAAATGTATAGGTTGCCCCTTGATGACCACATAGAGGGCTCACGACATCTGCTAAAATTCGAATTTTCACATCTTCAGGAATCCTATACAACTTGCTATTTGAAACTGAATCGAACTCAAGCAAAGTCTGACCGCAAGCTGGCAATTCTTTTCCATTCTTATCATAAAAACGATAACCTAAACCAGCAGCGATGCCTATTCCACCGTCATTACTAGCCGTACCACCAACTCCGATATAGATTTCTTTCATCCCTTGATCAACGAGATGACGAATCAACTCTCCGATACCTTTGGTTTGGATGTGAAGGGGATTTCGTTTCTCCCGCGGAATCTTCCCAAGACCAACCAAGTCAGCAACTTCGAAGAGCGCTATTTGATCTTTGTGAAAGTAGCGCATGGATTCTTTTAGCCCAAAAGGCCCCGTAACCTCTTGCCATTTTTCTTCGAGTTCAAGAGAATGTCGGATAGCGTCTACAGTTCCTTCCCCACCATCACCTACAGGGCAAAGCAGACATTCTACATCTGCTATCGATTTTTGGAATCCTCTTTTTATAGCTTGAGCAACCTCTTCTGCCGTCAAACTTTCTTTAAAAGAATCGGGTGCAATTACAATTTTCATAGTTCCCTCTCATTCTAAGAAATCAATCAAAGGTAGAACTTCTAAAAAATCCCTCGTATCTACATGACAAGCTATCTCGGATTTTACGACTTCTTTGGCACAAAATGCAATACTCCATCCTGCTGTCTTTAACATCAAGAGGTCATTGGCACCATCACCGATAGCAATCGTTCTTTCTTTGGGAAGTTTCAGTTCTTTTTTCCATTTCTCAAGAGTATCTTGTTTTACTTGACCTGTCACAATTTCACCAACTAATTTTCCTGTTAAAAAACCGTCTTTGACTTCTAACTGGTTGGCAGAGAAATAGGAGATACCAAGGGATTCTGCTAATCTCTCAACTATTGGTGCAAATCCACCAGACACTAGACCGACTAGGATGCCCTTCTTTTGAAGTATGGAGATAAATTCTTGGGTATTCTTGGACAGATGAATGGATTTGATGACAGTATCAAAGACCGAAACCGGAAGGCTTTTTAACAAAGCTACCCTCGCTCGTAAACTTGTTTCAAAGTCCAATTCACCTCGCATTGCCTGGCTTGTAACCTGCGATATTTCTTCTTCACAACCTGCTTCTTTTCCTAAAAGATCAATCACCTCTTCTGCTATCAGGGTGCCGTCAACGTCCATGACACACAAGCCTTTTACTTGAGACATAAGCTTTCCTTTCTAAACAGCCCAAAAATCGTATGAAAGAATCATACGATTTTATCTATTAGTTGACTAAACTATGGTACAAGTCCAGGTAAGATTTGCAGGCTGTATCCCATGAGAAATCACATTCCATAGCTTGTTTTTGTAGATTTCTCCAAACTTCCGGCTGGTACTTATAAACATCCAAGGCTGTTTGGAAACTCCAGTTAAGCCAGTATGGTGTTAAATTATCAAAGCTAAATCCAGTTCCAGTTCCTTCGATCGGATTGAAGGATTGAACTGTATCACGCAAACCACCAACCTCATGAACCAATGGTAGAGTTCCATAGCGCATCGCCATCATTTGAGACAAGCCGCATGGTTCAAAACGACTTGGCATGAGGAAGAGATCACAAGCTGCGTAGATTTCTTGAGCAAGTTTGACATCAAAAGTGATATTTGCTGATAGCTTGTCAGGATAGACTTGAGCAAACCAAGAGAAGGAATGTTCAAAAGCCGGGTCACCTGTTCCTAAAAGGACTATTTGAACGTCCTCCTGTAAGAAACGATGCAAGCATTCTACCACAACATCAAAACCTTTTTGGCGTGTCAATCGAGAGACAATCCCAACTAGTGGAACATCTGCTCGCACAGGCAACCCAACTCTCTCTTGCAATTTTGCTTTGTTTTGAGCTTTTCCAGACAAATCTTCCTTATCAAAATGATAGTCTAAAAGTGGGTCTGTTTGAGGATTATAAAGATCTGCGTCAATACCATTAACTATACCTGAAACCTTACCTGACTCCATCCGAAGAATCTGATCCAAACCGCAACCAAACTGACTGGTCATAATCTCGTGCGCATAGCTAGGGGAAACGGTTGAGACACGATCCGCGTAGAGAATACCAGCTTTCATCCAATTGAGACAATCATTCCAGCGAAGGGTGCCATCAGCATAGCGTTCAAACCCAACACCAAACAAATCCCACAACATCCCTTCAGAAAATTGACCTTGAAATTCCAAATTATGAATGGTTAAAACGGTTCTGATTCCTTGATATGCCTGAATCCAATGGTACTTTTCTTTTAACAAGAAGGGAATCATGGCTGTGTGGTAATCATGAACATGGAGAAGGTCAGGGATAAAGCCAATGCGTTCCATGGCCTCAAGAGCAGCCAGTTGGAAAAAGGCAAAGCGCTCACCGTCGTCAAAATCACCATACACATGACCACGGAAGAAATAATACTGATTATCAATGAAGTAGAAGGTTACACCATTCAAGACAGTTTTTTTAATACCACAGTACTGTCTACGCCATCCTACACTAACTTCAAAGTGAAGAACATCCTCTATCTGGTCTCCGAACTTAGCTTCTACCATATCATAATAAGGCAAGAAAACTGCAACTTCGTGCCCCGCTTTTACAAGTGATTTGGGAAGTGCGCCAATGACATCGCCCAAACCACCTGTTTTTGAAAAGGGTGCTCCTTCTGCCGCTACAAATAAAATTTTCATGAATAAATGTCCTCTGTTACTGTTTCACCCTTCTTCACTACAACTGGATGCTCTGCTGTGCCTCGAATGACAACACCGTCCGCAACCTCAACTCCCTTATCCAAGATAGCATATTCAACCTGGGCACCTTGACCAATCACAACTCGAGGAAATAGAATGCTGTCCTTCACCACACTATCCTTGTGAACATAAATGTTACGAGATAGGACTGACTGAACTACTTCACCCTCAATGATACTACCAGAAGCAAACTGAGAAGTACTTACTTTTGAAGTATTCGCATAGTAGGTTGGTTCTTCATTCTTAACTTTTGTATAAATCTTTTGATTTGGTGAGAAAAGTGAGTAGAATTTTTTAGATTCAAGCATATCGATGTTTGCTTGATAATAAGACTGAACAGAATGAATGTTTGCTAAGTAGCCTGTGTATTCGTAAGCAAAAGCTCCTTCTTTTACAGCTAAATCGCGAAGAACATAGCGCAACTTTTCAGGATATTCTTTCTGAGCCTCTTCTTCAAGTCGTTCAATCAACCAAGGAGTGTCCACAACAAAGATATCTGTAGACATGTTGAAGAGTTCATCTGTAGATTTGTTATCAAAGAGTTTATGGGAACGAACATGGTCTGTTTCATCAATTTCCAAGATAGCATTCACATCAGAAATGTCTTTCTTGGGAAGTTTCTTATATACAACTGTAATCGGTCCTTTTGTTGTATTGTGCAGGTGAAAGACTTGATTCAAATCAATATTCACCAAAACATCGCAGTTAATCGAAACGGTTTGGTTTGAACCTGAACGTCTCAAGTAGGTGAGAAGCTGTTGGTAATACTCTTTTCCAACTGTACTGCTTTCAACACGAGTATTGTAAATTCCTAGATAGTAGTGACTTAGAAGGGTTGACAATCCCCACTCACGACCTGAACGGATATGGTCGAAAACTGAGCTGATATTATCTTGTTGGAAAATACCAAAGATACTACGAACACCTGCATTTGCAAGACTGGAAAGGGGGAAGTCAATCAAACGGTATTTCCCACCGAAAGGCAAGCTAGCTACCGGACGGTGTTCTGTTAACGTTGACATATCATGAAAACCAACTGTGTTTCCTAAAATGGCTGAATATTTATCAATCTTCATCTGTTGCTACCCCCACTACTTCATTGTATCCTACTACTTGTACTTCATCCGTTCCGTCAATCTCTACTCCGTCTGCAATAATGGCACCCTCACCAATAATAGCACGAGTAATCTTTGCTCCATGGCCAATGATAGCTCCACTCATGATGACAGAATCAACAACCTCGGCACCTTCACGTACTTGTGCTTCTGTTGAAAGAATCGAACGTTTAACAGTTCCATCTACAAAACATCCATCCACGACCAATGAATCTTCAACGTGTGCATGCGCACCAAAGTAGTTTGGTGGTGAAATCAAGTTTCTTGAGTAAATTTTCCACTGACGATTACGGCTATCCAAAGCATTTTCTGGCGAAATGTACTCCATATTGGCTTCCCAAAGCGACTCAATCGTACCAACGTCTTTCCAGTAGCCATTAAATTCATAAGCATAGACACTTTCACCAGACTCGAGATAGTTAGGGATAACGTTCTTACCAAAGTCTGACATATCCACATTGCTCTTTTCAGCAGCAACAAGCATATTGCGAAGCCGTTTCCAGTCAAAAATATAAATCCCCATAGAAGCCTTTGTAGACTTAGGTTGCGCAGGTTTTTCTTCGAATTCAACGATACGATTATTGGCATCTGTATTCATGATACCAAAACGGCTAGCTTCTTTGAGAGGTACGTCTAGGACAGCTACTGTCAAACTGGCATTGTTATCCTTGTGGGACTGAAGCATATCATCGTAGTCCATCTTGTAGATGTGGTCACCAGAAAGAATCAAAACATACTCAGGATTAACACTGTCGATGTAGTCAATGTTTTGGTAGATAGCGTGACTAGTCCCTTCAAACCAACGGTTTCCTTCGCTGGCTGAATAAGGTTGTAAAATAGAGACACCTGAATTGATACCATCCAATCCCCAGCTAGAACCATTTCCGATATGGTTGTTCAAAGCAAGAGGTTGGTATTGCGTAATCACACCAACATTATGGATTCCAGAGTTTGCACAGTTGGAAAGAGCAAAGTCAATGATACGGTAGCGCCCACCGAATTGCACTGCCGGTTTGGCAATGCTTTGAGTGAGTTTTCCGAGACGTGTTCCTTGCCCACCCGCAAGGATCAAAGCTAGCATTTCATTCTTCATTTTCTACTCCTTTATAAAGACATGTGAACGTTAAAATCGAAAGAAGGTCGGAAGTCAAACTTTTTATAAAAAAATAGGAAATCCATTTCTCTTGTGTTTCAAGTCCAATACAAGTACATCCGTTTTTAAAATCTAAAAAATTATCAGCAACAGCTCATTATTCTTTTTTCTTAGCTGGTTTCAAACGACGCTTGATCTTCCAGATGCTTGCTCCCATGGCAGGCAAGGTAAAGGTCAAAGTCTGCTCATAATCTTTCCATAAGCCTTCTTGAGTCTGAACTGTTTGATTGTGCTCTTTCCACACACCTCCCCATTCTTCTAATTCTGTATTCCAAACTTCTTCGTAAATACCTGCAACAGGTAAACCAATCGTAAAGTCCTTACGTTCAACTGGTGCCATGTTAAAGACACAGACTAACATTTCGTCCTTCTTGCCCTTACGAATAAAGGAAAGGACACTCTGATCTCTATTATCAGCATCGATAATCTCGATACCATCATAACTAGTATCAATTTCCCAAAGACAGCGATGGTCTTTATAGAATTGATTGAGTTGAGAAGTAAAATTCTTCATCTTGGCATTCATCGGATCTTCTAGATTAGACCATTCCAACTGCTCCTCAGACTTCCACTCTAGGAATTGTCCGTACTCACTACCCATGAACAAAAGTTTCTTACCTGGATGACAAATTTGATAGGTGTAGAGATTGCGCAGACCAGCGAACTGATTGTAGCGATCCCCCCACATCTTATGCATCATACTCTTCTTACCATGAACTACTTCATCATGTGAGAAAGGCAGGAGATAGTTTTCATTGAAAACATACATAAAGCTGAAAGTCACAAGATTAAAGTCATACTTGCGATAAATCGGATCTTCCTCGTAGAAACGGAGAATGTCGTTCATCCAGCCCATATTCCATTTATAGTCAAATCCAAGGCCACCCATTTCTTTCATACCAGTAATCTTTGTCGCTGATGAACTTTCTTCTGCAATCATCATGATGTCTGGATGAGCTAACTTAATCACTGTGTTTAACCGTTGAAGGAAATAATAACCTTCATAGTTAAGGTTTCCACCGTCTTTGTTTGGAGTCCAAGGAGCATTATCATAATCTAGATACAGCATATTGCTCACTGCATCGACCCGAATACCATCTAAGTGGTAAAAATCAATCCAGAATTTAATACTTGAAATCAAGAAAGACTGGACCTCATTTTTCCCGAGGTCAAAATTCAGCGCACCCCAACCATAGTTATGAGCCTTGTTGTGATCTTGGTATTCAAAAGTTGGTGTTCCATCATAATATGCTAATGCATCATCATTAATAGTGAAATGACCTGGAACCCAGTCTACGATAACACCGATATTATTTATATGACACTCTTCAACGAAATCTTGGAATTCCTCAGGTCTGCCATAGGAATGTTCAAAAGCAAAGTAACCCATAAGCTGATAGCCCCAGCTCAAGCCAAGTGGGTGAGCCATTAAAGGCATGAACTCAATATGTGTATAGTTCATCTCAACTAAGTATGGAATCAACTCGTCTTTCAGTTGCGAAAAAGTATAGGGACTACCGTCTGGATTTCTCTTCCAAGATCCTGCATGGGCCTCATATATATTAACTGGTCTCTCGAAAAATCCCAAACGTTTGCGACGTGCTAGCCAAAGACCATCTTTCCATTTCTTTTCACGGATATTGGTCAGAACTGCTCCTGTACCCGGTCTAGCTTCAAAACAAACTGCAAACGGATCAATCTTCATAATCTGGTGACCATTTGCACGCGTGATATGATATTTATAAATCTGACCTTCCTGAGCCTGACTAGTAAAGACTTCCCAAACACCTGCTTCATTACGAACCATAGGAATTTGATTCTCAACCCAATTAGTAAAATCACCAACTAGATGAACTGCTTGTGCATTTGGTGCCCAAACCTTAAAGGTATAGCCAATTTCTCCGTTTTTCTCCTCTCTATGTGCTCCTAAATAATGCTGGAGGTGAAAATTCTCACCTGTAGTAAAGGTTCTTAATGCTTCTTGATTATTCATTCAATCCCCTTTCTTTTGTAAGCGTTTTCTATAATTCTATTATACACTCTTTTAAGATAACTTTCAAGTAATTTACGAAGGTAATCATATTTTTTTATGAAAGCCTTCAAAAAATTTCCTAGCATTTTAAAAAAGATATCCAGAAAATAGAACACGAAACAATTTCCATATATTTTTTTATTATAATACCAGAATATTCGTTTTTTATCAATTTTTTACTGTATTTTTTTTGAAAAAATAAAATCAGGAAGTTATTTTCCTGATTTTATAAATTATCTCACATCAAAAACAATGGATTTGACATTTGTCATCGCTTCGATACTATATTTAATTCCTTGTACTCCTGCACCAGAACCTTTTACACCAAGGAATGGGAAATTATCTGGTCCACGTTGTGTTTTATTATTAATATGAACGGTACCAACTTCAAGTTTTTCAGCGATTTCAAATGCCTTCTTAAAGTCATTTGTAAAGACTGAAGATTGAAGACCGAATTCTGATTCATTAGCAATTTCTAGCGCTTCATTAGCATCTGCAACTCGAATAATTGGGAGAACAGGTCCAAATGGTTCTTCCCAGGCTAATTTCATATCTCTTGTGACATAATCAAAAAGTCCTGGCCAAATGAGATTATTCTCACGTTTGATTAGGCTGAGCGCTTTAGCTCCTTTTTCCTGAGCATCTTCAATCAATCCCCAGATGAAATCAGCTGAAGCATTATCAATAACAGGTGTGATATCTGCATTGTCAAATGGATCCCCCACTGTTAGCTTAGCAACTTCAGCTTGGAGTAATTCAGCCAATCTGTCTGCTACGCTTTCCACAACCAAAACACGTTTGATAGCAGTACAACGCTGACCAGAGTAGCTAAAAGCACCACCTACGATCTGCTTAGCTGCATTTTCTAAATCTGCATCTTCTAAAACAATTGCTGCGTCTTTTCCACCAAGCTCCAGCATAATTGGGCGCATACCAGCTAAACGACCAATACGCTCCCCAATCGGTGTTGAACCTGTAAAGTTAATGAAGTTCACTTCCTTGTGTTCGATGATGTAGTCTCCGATTTCAGAACCACGTCCAGTGATGGTGTTAAAGACACCTGCTGGGATTCCTGCTTCGTCAAACGCTTTAGCCAGCAAGAGACCAGAAATAGATCCTTGTGTTGGTGGTTTAAACATAACGACATTTCCTGCAATCAAAGCCGGAGCAATCTTGGATCCAGAAAGGTTGACTGGATAGTTAAATGGTGCAATAGCTAAGACGACTCCAACTGGCTCACGACGAACAACGGCTAGCTTGTTTTTACTTGCAGCTTCAAAACCGCCACCTTCCATTGCTTGTCCAGTGATACGGAGACCTTCCTCAGCTGCAAAACGAATCAAATCTGCTGTACGTACTACTTCTCCAATAGCTGCTTTAATCCCTTTTGCAACCTCTTTGGCAAGAATTGTACCAATTTTTTCTTTATCACGTTCCAAAATGTCTGCTGTCTTATGCAAATAAGCTGCACGCTCAACTGGTGCTAAATCACGCCATGCTGGGAGAGCTGCACGCGCTGCTTTCATAGCCTCATCTACTTCAGCCTGACTCATAGCTGGTACTGTACCTAGCTTTTCTTGGTTGATGGGAGAATAGATGGCAATTTCATTCTCTGATGATTTCCATTTTCCATTCACTAAATTCTGATAATTTGTCAAATTCTCTTCCTCCTGAAAATGATTAAACCTTATTTTATCAAATTTTCAGAAAATTACAACCCCTTTTTAGAAAATATTGATATTTTTTTCACAAACTTGACTCTTCAAATTATTTGAAATTTATTCCTATTAGATATTGGTTTTTCAATAAAAATAAAAAAAGGTCTAGAGTTAACTAAACCTTTTTGTAGTATTTGCTATGAAAGTACTTTCAAGACTGCAACGCTGATATCATCAATCACATTGGACTCTTGAGAACGACTGTTGGACACAAGCATTTCAAGATTTCCTGCATTTTCAAAGTAGAAGGAAGTCCCCTTGGCATTGAATACCACCAATAATTGCTCTGCTCCACCGTGAATTTCGTAAACAATCCATCCACTATTTTCAGCAGCTGTATGGACGAAGACATGACGATAAATTTCTTCGTATGTAGGATAAGAGAAGACATGCCTTTGCGTTTTTAGGCGAATAATCTGGCGAATAAAGTCAATGCTCTCTTGTCTCTCATTGATTAAATCCCAGTTGACCTGGTTGACGCTATCTGGAGCATTGTAACTATTCATGGCACGTTCTCTATCTGCAGGTGTCAGCTCACCATTTTCTCCTGTAGCAAGGAGTTTGGTGCGACCAAATTCTTGCCCCAGCTCTATAAAGGACATCCCTTGCATAAGAATGCTCATCGCTGTTGCTGTCTCGACCTGACGCATAATCTTATCTGAACTGTGATCTGGGTGAAGGGTTGCTAACAAATCATGCAAGTTATAATTATCATGGGCTTCCACGTAGTTAAGAACTTGGTTTGGACTAAGATATGAACCCAACTCTCGGCTACCAAGAATAGCTTTGGCTACAATCGGTTCTGTAGCTGCACCGCTAACAAATCCTGCCTTGATTGAGCCGTAAACTTCTCCTCCTTTGATGGCATCACGCTGATCGTCGTTGAAGAATCCAATATTTGGCATCTGGTAAGCATTGTCCTTCTTGGCCTTATCATAAGGTGCAAGACCTGTCCCCATATCCCAGCCTTCTCCATAGATGATAATACGGGGATCAACTTCATCAAGTGCCCAACGAATTGCCTGCATGGTTTTGACATCGTGAATTCCCATCAAGTCGAAACGGAAACCGTCAATATTGTATTCTTTCACCCAATAAAGGAGTGAGTCAATCATATACTTGCGGTACATTTCGTGTTCGCTTGCGGTTTCATTTCCTACACCTGTTCCGTTTTGGAAGGTTCCATCTCGGTTCATGCGGTAGTAATAATCTGGTACAGTTGTTTGGAAAGGCGCATCAACCGTTGAGAAGGTGTGATTATAAACCACGTCGATGATGACACCGATTCCTGCATCATGATAGGCCTGAATCATGGTCTTGAGGTCTCGAATAACCTGTCCAGGATCATCTAGATTGCTAGAGAAACTTGTTTCTGGCGCATTGTAGTTTTGAGGGTCATAACCCCAGTTATAGATTACATTTCCATCCTCGTCATATTCCTTATGGCGATCAAAGATTGGTTGGAGTTGAACATAATTACAGCCGAGTTCTTTGATATAGTCAAAGGCTGTTGCTTGCCCATACTGGTTAACCGTTCCAGTCTGGGCAGCCCCAAGGAAGGTCCCTCGAAGGTTTTCTGGAACTCCAGATGTCGGTGATTTTGTAAAATCACGAATGTGCATCTCACAGATAACGGCTTTACATGGATTTTCCAAACGCCAAGGAGCGTCTGTCCCATGTTTAACTTCGAATCCTTCTACCTGTCTATCTTGCCGAGAGAGGATGACAGAACGTTTCCCATCAGGGCTTGTAGCGATGGTGTATGGGTCTCGTGTCAAGGTCTGGTGGTGTGGAAACTCAATCTGATACTGATAAGCTTTACCTGCAAGATTTTCATCCAGGTCTACACTCCAAACACCAATGGTATTGTACTTATGACTATATGAATAGCTATTTCCACGATTAAGATTAAAGGTTTTCCAAATCGACGCGTCGTTACTTGTATTTTCATAAACAACAACTTGGACTGCTGTAGCTGTTGGAGCCCAGAGTTTAAAGCTTGTCTGGTAGTCAGAGATACTATAACCCAACTCTCCTTGGTATCCCCAATGGTGATCAAAACTTTCACTGTGAAGGGCTTTATCAAAAGCAAACGGATTTCGATCTTTATAGCAAGGACTTGCAATGGCTGGATTTTCAGAATAATAAACCGTCTCATCACCATCCAAAATCCAAACCTCAGTCAACAGTGGATAATAGTTAAACCGTAGGAGATAATCTTTTGCCTTTCCATCTATTTCGACAGAAAAGGTCAGAGTATAGAGCCTTTCTGCACTTGTAACTGTAAAGGAGAATTTTGCTCCAAAATAGTCATTTTCATAATACAAATTTTCTTTAACATCTGCCTGTTTTCTACTGAATGAACAAGCATCATAATCCCCATTTTTTCGGTGAAAATGGATGACTACTGGGTATCTATACATTTCTTTTCCTAATTCCTAATTTCAATTTTAATTTTAATTTTTTTTATGTGGTGCTGAAGAATTTTCGAGAATTTCAGCACAATAGAGAATAGCATTAATAGATATAAAAACACATCAGGAGAGATAGTTTCAGACTATCTAACATCTAGTTATCAACTATTCTTTACAAACTTTCTAGCCAAGCTTCATCTCGAACTTCGATACCTAGTTCTTGTGCTTTTTGGAGTTTGCTACCTGCATCTGCTCCTGCTACGACAAGATTCGTTTTCTTAGAAACACTGCCTGTGACTTTGGCACCCAGACTTTCGAGTTTGCTTTTGGCTTCTGAGCGCGTGAGACGTTCCAATTTTCCTGTTAATACAACTGTCAAACCTGACAAGGCCGCATCTGCTACTACTGTCTGTCCCATGTAGTCCAGATTGACTCCAGCTTCTTTCAACTCGTCTAAGAGAATCTTCGATCCTTCTGTAGCAAAATAAGTCTGAAGACTTTGAGCAATCACACTACCTAAGCTCTCGATACTTGCTACTTCCTCTGGGGCTGCTTGAGCTAGATTTTCAATAGAGTGGAAATGTTGGAGCAAGAGTTGGCTAGCCTTGCTTCCGACATGGCGAATTCCCAGACCAAACAAGAGCTTTTCAGCAGAGTTTTCCTTAGATGCTTGAATAGCCTGATACAGTTTAGAAGCGGACTTTTCCTTGACACCTTCTAAAAGGAGAAAATCTTCTACTTTCAAACGATAAATATCCGCCACATCTTTGACTAAATTGGCAGCAAAAAGCTTTTCAACAATAGATGGACCAAGTCCTGTAATATTCATAGCGTCTCGAGAAGCAAAGTGAATCAAGCCTTCCATGATTTGAGCAGGACAGCGAGGATTGATACAACGAAGAGCCACTTCATCTTCAAAATGAAGCAAGTGACTGTCACAACTTGGGCAATTTGATGGAATATCTAGTTTTTCTTCAGAAACACGCTTGGACTCTACCACACGCAAAACAGCAGGAATGATATCTCCAGCCTTATAAACAATAACCGTATCGCCCTTTCGGATATCCTTTTCGGCGATATAATCTACGTTGTGCAGTGTTGCACGACTAACAGTGGTCCCAGCAAGCTGAACAGGTGTTAGATTGGCAGTCGGAGTCACAACACCCGTACGACCTACTGTCCAGTCAACTGAAAGGAGCTGGGCTTCTTTTTCTTCAGCGGGAAATTTATAGGCGACTGCCCACTTGGGTGCTTTAACGGTAAAACCGAGTTCTTCTTGACCTGCTAGGTCATTGACCTTGATTACCACCCCATCGATATCGTAGGACAGTTTCTCCCGTTCTTGTCCTACATCTTGGATAAAATCCCATATTTCATCTATGCTTTTAGCCAATATTCGTTTAGGATTAACCACAAAACCAAGCTGTTCAAGATGCTCCAAGACCTTTTCTTGGCTATCACGAGTAGAAGGGCTTACTTCTTGATAGAGGAAAGTCGCAAGATTACGCTTGGCCACTACTGCTGTATCCAACTGACGGAGGGTTCCTGCTGCTGCATTACGAGGATTAGCAAATTCAGGCTCTCCATTTTCTTGGCGGGCTTGGTTAACCTGATCAAACGAAGCGCGTGGCATGTAACACTCCCCACGAACAGTGATATCAAGTTCTTCGGGCAAGGTCAAAGGAATATCCTTGACACGCTTGAGGTTTTCTGTGATATTTTCTCCAATAGACCCATCCCCACGTGTGGCACCAACAACCAAAATCCCTTTTTCATACGTAAGCGAGATAGACAAACCATCGATTTTCAACTCGCAAATATAGGTCGGTTGGGCTAATTCCTTTCGAACACGCGCATCAAAAGCTTCTAACTCTTCACGTGAAAAAGCATCCTGCAAACTGTATAGAGGATACTGATGACTGTATTTTTCAAAACCATCTAAAACCTTACCACCAACACGATGAGTTGGACTGTCTGCTAAAACTTGATCCGGATAGGCGGCTTCCAATTCGACCAACTCTCGGTAGAGGCGATCATACTCGCTATCTAAAACCGAGGGATTGTCACTCGTATAGTACTCGGTCGCATAACGATTAAGTAAGGCAACTAACTCATTCATTCTTTCATTCATAATCCCATTTTACCACAAAGCAAGCCCTCCTCACAATAGAGAAGGGCTGAAAAATGGATTGTAGAGAAATATTTTCTAAAAAAGAGAAATCATAACTCTTTTTTAAAATGACTTCGCACATAAACGAGGGATAAACAAGCTAGGACAATAACCCCACTTCCAATGATCAGGAAAGAAGAGAGATGAACACTTGGCAGCACTGTCATAAAGCCTTTGGCAATCGGCATAAATAGGATGGCTAATGTAAAAATTGTGCTTAGGACTCTTCCCAAGTATTCCCCCTCAACCTTGGTTTGCACCTGAGTAAAAAAGTGAATATTAAAAATCGTCATAAACAGTTCACAAACTAAATTTCCAGAAAAGGAAAGAAAAGTTGGCAGTGGTAATCCCATCATAAAAACTCCAACTCCAGTCAAAGCCAATAGAATCAAAAGATTATAAACACTTGCCTTTATTTTACTAGCTAGAAGAGCTCCGATAATCGAACCAATAGCGCCCATAGTCAAAATACTTGCATAAGCTCCTTCTACCCCGTATAGATGATTTGAAAAAGGGAGGAGAAATTCAAAGGCTGCAAAAAAGAAATTAACACTAGACGCTACTAACAAAAGGAAAAAGATCTCTTGCTGGCGCCAGATATAGCCAAGTCCTTCCTTCATATCAGAAAAAATATTTTTCCAGCTGAAAGTCTTTTTCTCTTGTTCCTGAGTCTCTTTTTGGGGGAGGAAAGCTACTAAGGTAAATGCGATGAAAAAACTAATGGCATCTAAAACGAGCGTCATATGGAGACTGGCAAATTGTAAAACGAGGAAAGAAAGTACAGGGGAGCTAACACCTACAACCTGCAAAACGAGCTCTAAGCGAGCATTATAGGTCACAATCTCGTCTTTCTCTACAACCTCAGTTATAATGGCTTTATTAGCCGTACGAGAAAATGCAAAGGCAACTGCCTGAACAATATTGGCAAAAATCAAGGCAGCAATCATCAAGCTATCATTTCTGATGAAAGAAATAGCTAAACAGAGAAAACCACAAATCAAGTCTGTCGTCATCAAAATTTTGCGACGCGAAAAGCGGTCTGAAATCACTCCTCCAAAGGGATTGACCAGAATCGATGTGACGAGTTCAGAAATCTGATAAATCCCAAGAACAGTCTGTCCTATCGTTCCCATTGATGCCAGCCAAACACTGTTTCCATAATCATAGAGCATATTTCCTATCTTATTAATAGCACCACGACTAATCAACTGGATTGCATGTCGATTCATATAAAAAGCTCCTCTCAAATTTTGAAACTATTGTATCAAAACTGAAAGGAGTATCTTCGTTTTTCCCTTATTTGGGAAAATTAATCTTTTACAAATTTTTCATAATGTTCCTGATAGTAAGCCACTTGCTCTGGAAGTCCAAGTACATCAAAAATATGCATAGCTTCCTGCATCTGACTACAACCTTCTGCTTTCAAGTCTCTCTGGTAGAGGGAGAAACCTTTGAGATAATGGAAGATATTGCGCTCATAAAGCTTGATACCATTTCCAATTAACTTCTCCACATAGCCCTCAAAATAGTCCGCATCCGCAAAGGAAAGGTTTTCCAAACAATGCTGGTAACAGTTAAGAGCTAGAATCAAAACGAGTTTTCGATGGCGACCAACTTCTTTATAGTACTCCTCTCGCTCCATGACTTCTCTGCCAATCCGAGCCACATAGTCCACATTGTAGAAAGTATAGAGATTACCAAAAAGGATCAACTCATACATGGTCCATTCTTGCGTTTGAAAAAGATAATCCGCCACCTTATCCAGATCACTCTGTTCAATACTGTAACTAGTATCTCTTTGACAAATAAGGCCTTGTAGCAGAATCCAATTCAGCTCAAAATAGAGGGGATTGGTCGAACTCTTTGCTTTCTTGAGCTGTTCCTTTTGAAGCTTTTGAAAACCTGCAATATCATTTGAGTAGTAAAGCGGAATAATCTGCGCCATCAAGGCAACATGTTCATGATTTTGAAAATCCCTAGCCTTGTCCATGAAATTTTCAATGGTCACATGAATATTATCCAAAATCTCAAAGAAACGAGAAACTGCTAGATCAGACTCCCCAAGCTCGAAGCGAGATAACTGAGAGGTTGAACATGATTCACCTGCCGCCTCTTTTAAGGAGTACTTCCCACTTGTTCGAAATTCACGAAATACCTTTCCAAGATGTTCCATTTCTTACACCTGCAACGATAATTCTTCCCACTCAAGCATAGCTTCTTCCTGACGATAGCTGATTTTATCCAGTTCGGCCTGCAATTCCATGAGCTTTTCGGCATCGTTGGTTTCCAGCATCTGTTCAGAAATTGCTTGACTTTGAGTTTCTAACTCTTCGATTTCAGCCTCTAAACTCTCTATTTGGCGCATGAGCTTACGGGCTTCTTTCTGACTTTCTTTCTGGGCTTGATAATCATTGGCTGAACTTGCTTCTTTTGCTTGATTGCTAGTTGAAGCTTCCTCTGTCTGAATCGCTTCTACTTCTGCTTTCTTCTCAACATAGTAGTCATAATCTCCCAAGTAAAGAGTTGAACCATTCTCAGACAATTCCAGTACATGAGTGGCTACACGATTGATAAAGTAACGGTCGTGGCTGACAAAAAGAAGGGTTCCATCAAAATCAATCAGAGCATTTTCCAAGACTTCCTTGCTATCAATATCCAAGTGGTTGGTCGGCTCGTCCAAAATCAAGAAATTGTTGTTTTCCATTGAAAGTTTGGCAAGCAACAGACGAGCTCGTTCACCACCAGACAGCATTCCGACTGACTTTTTAACATCATCTCCTGAGAAAAGGAAGGCACCGAGGCGGTTGCGGATTTCAACTTCTGATGTCAATTTAAAATCATTCCAAAGTTCATCCAGAACCGTATTACTTGGTGTTAGCTTGCTTTGGGTTTGGTCATAGTAGCCAACCTCAACATTGGCCCCAAATCGCTTTTCTCCTTTGATAAAAGGAATCTGATCCACAATAGACTTGATAAAGGTTGACTTACCAATACCATTTGGTCCTACGATGGCAACAGCATTCATTTTACGAAGGTCAAGGTTGATAGGCTCTGACAATATTTCCCCATCATAACCAATAGCCGCATTTTCAACGGTCAAAACGACATTTCCTGACGTTTTTTCAGACTGGAAGGTCATATTGGCTGATTTCTTGCCAGCTTCAGGCTTGTCCAAACGCTCCATTTTTTCTAGTTGTTTACGGCGAGATTGAGCACGTTTGGTCGTTGAAGCTCGAACTAGATTGCGATTGACAAAGTCTTCTAGAGCCGCGATTTCCTTCTGTTGCTTTTCATAGTTTTTTGCCTCAGTAGCTAGCTTCTGCTCCTTCAACTCAACAAAGCGAGAGTAATTACCTACATAACGATCCAAGGAATGCTTAGTCAAATCCAGTGTAACCGTCGCAACCTTGTCCAAAAAGTAACGGTCGTGACTGACAATAATGAGGGCGCCGCTATAGTTCACCAAGTAACTCTCTAGCCAGGCTATGGTTTCAATATCCAAGTGGTTGGTTGGCTCGTCCAAGACTAAGAGATTGGGCTTTTCAAGAAGCATTTTAGCCAGTGCCAGACGGGTATTTTGACCACCCGAAAGCTCGGCAATTTTCATCTGCCACATAGACTCGTCAAACTTGAATCCATTCAAAATCGCTCGAATATCAGCTTCGTAAGTAAAGCCACCATCCTGACGGAAATTCTCTGATAAACGATCATAATCCGCCATCAGTTTATCCAAATCCTCACCAGACTTTTCACCCATCTCCAACTCCATCTGACGCAGTTGTGTCTCTGTCCGACGCAAGTCATCAAAGACGTGAAGCATTTCATCGTAGATGGTATTTTCAGACTCAAAACGGCTATCTTGGGCTAGGTAAGACAGAGAGATATCTTTTTTCTTATTAATTTCTCCACTAGTTGGCTCCTCTTCTCCAACCAAAATCTTTAAAAGAGTAGACTTACCTGCACCATTTTTCCCAACAAGAGCAATCCTGTCTCGTTCATCAACTTGCAGGTTGATATTATCAAAAAGAACCTCTCCTGCAAAAGAACGTTCAATTTTATTAGCTTGTAAAATAATCATATCTCTATTTTACTATCTTTTTCTCTTTTGCACAATTGCAATGAAAAAAGTTCGAGTCATAAACCCGAACCTTTCATCTTAGTATCCAATGCCTCCACGGAATGTGCGAGCCATATCTTTCAAACTATAGTTTTTAGAAGAGGTGTCGATGGTCCATTTACCATCTTTCTTGGTCATTTTAATTTCATAACCCTCTTTTTTCATGTTATCACTAGTGTCTAGAGGAGTTGAATCAAATTGACTTGGTGCATTTTCTAAAATATATTTCTCACCAGCTTTCATAGCTTCTGAGTAGTTGCTATATTTTCCTTTGTTTTCTTCGTAGAATTTACGGCTCAATTCATGAACATTCAAATTATCCAAGTCGATTGTTTCTGGTCGAACATAAACAACAGCATAATCTGGCAAGTATGTCTTCACCTTGTAATCAACTTTTGCTCTCTTAGCATTTGCTTTGATGTAAGCATCTGCGAATGTTCTAAGTTCTGAATCAGAAGGTTTGTAGTTATAGAAACCTTTTCCGAATGACTCTGTAAATTTCTTGATAAACTCTTCTTTATCAGCTTTCACATCGTTTGTGAATTCAGCACTGTCATCAGAAGATTTTTTATCATCAGCAAGTGCTACAACTTGCGACTTATTGTCAGTAGCACTTAGGTTCGTTCCACCACCAGAGCTTTCCCCATTAAGGTAAACAGCATCAACATATTTTTTCATTACATCTTTTGCTTCATCAATATTGTCTTCATACTGACTTGGATCCACCTTGATTGCTACATCGTTATTCTTTTTAGAATCTTCTTTGATGTCATCGTAAAAGCTAGGCGCAAAGTGAAGTTCATACTTAGCATTCTTGTCGACTTCATAAACTACATAACCAGCAACGCTCTTTCCTTTAGAAAGTTTGTCTCCATATGACATAAATTTCGTTTTACTGTCACTTTCATAAACTTGAATTGGTTGTAATTTTTCATCTTTTTCATTATAAAGCGTGATATCTTGGCTAGTAAAACTAAACTGTTTATCGCGATTGTTCTTGATTTCGACTTGAAGTGCAAGGTATGTTGATGATGAATCCTCATCTTTAGGTAATACATACATACCGTCTTTTACAGAAACCTCAAAGTTAGAGTTTGAAGCTGTACCATTGTCGCTTGCTTTCTTAGAAGCTCCACAGGCAACCAGTGCTAAAGCTGATAAAAGCAAGGCAGAATGCTTAAGAATTTTTTTCATAATGGATTCTCCTTTAATGATTTACTATATTTTACCATACGCAGAATAAAAATCAAAACAGAAACCAGATATTTTCAAAATATCTTAAATTTATAGAGTTTTAACTTAAATTTTTCTATATGTTCATTTGATACATTAAAGGATTCTTTATAAAAAGAATAGAATATAACAATATTGACGATTTACTTTATTTAAAAATCTCACTAAAATACTATAAACTTTTAATATTTTAAAAAAAGTTAGATAATTAATTTTCATCCCTAACTTAGTATAAGTTAGCATGGTACCCACCATTTTCCCGCTAAAGTGCATAAGTAAATTTCCTACATTTTAAGTTATGCTAACGTTTTACTAAAATGTCAAATCGTGATATAATGAAAGCGATTAAAGCAAATAAACAAAGGAGACACTCTATGACTTACCAAGAAAATTATCAAAAATGGGTCGATTTTGCTGACCTTCCAGACTACCTTCGTCAAGATTTGGAAAATATGGACGAAAAAACTAAGGAAGATGCCTTTTATACCAATCTTGAATTTGGCACTGCTGGTATGCGTGGTTTGATCGGTGCTGGTACAAACCGCATCAACATCTACGTTGTTCGTCAAGCTACCGAAGGTTTGGCTCGTTTGATTGAATCAAAAGGTGGAAATGAAAAAGAACGTGGTGTGGCGATTGCCTATGATAGCCGTCACTTCTCACCTGAGTTTGCCTTTGAATCTGCAGCAGTTCTTGCTAAACACGGTATCAAATCTTACGTATTTGAAAGCCTCCGTCCAACTCCAGAACTCTCATTCGCTGTTCGTCACCTCAACTGTTTCGCAGGTATCATGATTACTGCCAGCCACAATCCTGCTCCATTTAACGGTTACAAGGTTTATGGTGAAGACGGTGGGCAAATGCCTCCACATGACGCGGACGCTTTGACTACTTACATTCGTGCTATCGAAAATCCATTCGCTGTCGAAGTTGCTGATGTCGAAGCTGAAAAAGCTTCTGGCTTGATTGAAGTCATTGGCGAAGCTGTTGATGCAGAATACCTTAAAGAAGTTAAAGACGTAAACATCAACCCAACCTTGATTGAAGAATTCGGTAAAGACATGAAGATTGTCTACACACCACTTCATGGTACTGGTGAAATGTTGGCTCGTCTTGCTCTTGCTCAAGCAGGATTTGATTCTGTTCAAGTCGTTGAAGCGCAAGCGACTGCTGACCCTGACTTCTCAACTGTAAAATCTCCAAACCCAGAAAGCCAAGCAGCCTTCGCCCTTGCTGAAGAACTTGGTCGTCAAGTTGGTGCAGATGTGCTTGTTGCAACTGACCCTGACGCTGACCGTGTTGGTGTTGAAGTTCTTCAAAAAGATGGAAGCTACCTCAACCTTTCAGGTAACCAAATCGGCGCTATCATGGCTAAATACATCTTGGAAGCCCACAAAAATGCTGGAACTCTTCCTGAAAATGCAGCCCTTTGCAAATCAATCGTCTCAACTGACTTGGTAACGAAGATTGCTGAAAGCTACGGCGCAACCATGTTCAACGTTTTGACAGGCTTCAAATTTATCGCTGAAAAAATCCAAGAATTTGAAGAAAAACACAATCACACTTACATGATGGGATTTGAAGAAAGCTTCGGTTACTTGATTAAACCATTCGTACGTGATAAAGATGCTATCCAAGCCGTTCTTGTCGTTGCTGAACTTGCTGCCTACTACCGTTCACGTGGTTTGACACTTGCTGATGGTATCGAAGAAATCTACAAAGAATACGGCTACTACGCTGAAAAGACAATCTCTGTTACCCTTTCTGGTGTTGATGGTGCAGAACAAATCAAAGCCATTATGGCTAAGTTCCGTAACAATGCTCCAAAAGAATGGAACACAACAGCTATCACTGTCGTAGAAGACTTCAAGGCTCAAACTGCTACTGCTGCTGACGGTACTGTTACAAACTTGACAACTCCTCCAAGCGATGTTTTGAAATACACACTTGCTGACGGTTCATGGATTGCAGTTCGCCCTTCAGGTACAGAACCAAAAATCAAGTTCTACATTGCCGTTGTGGGTGAAAGCAACGAAGATTCACAAGCTAAGATTGCTAACATCGAAGCGGAAATCAATGCTTTTGTTAAATAATAAATTATAAAAGATGAGACCAACCAATCTCATCTTTTTTCGTATCAAATCTAAGCATTTTTAGAAACTTTATGGCATACTAGACTTATCAATGAAAGCGAGGTAATCTCATGGAACAATTTTTAGAAAACATCAAAGACCTTGAAGTCACTACAGTTGCGCGTGCGCAAGAAGCACTTGATAAGAAAGAAACTGCAACCTTCTTTATCGGTCGCAAAACTTGCCCTTACTGCCGTAAATTTGCTGGCACATTGGCAGGTGTCGTAGCTGAAACTAAAGCCCACATCTACTTCATCAACAGTGAAGAACCAAGCCAACTCAATGAATTGCAAGAATTCCGCTCACATTATGGAATTCCAACCGTACCAGGATTTGTTCACATTGCAGATGGCCAAATCAATGTCCGTTGCGACTCTTCCATGTCCGCACAAGAAATCAAGGAATTTGCTGGATTGTAAAAAAACCACTCATCGAGTGGTTTTTGTATAGTCTAAATTACTTTTTTTCAAGCAAATCTTGTATCATTCTATGAAGTCCTTCTATCTTCTCAGATTGTTTCTCTAGTAATATTCTTTGAGTTATTAATTCGCCTTGGAGTTTATCTAGTTTTATCTGTTCATCTGGATTCTCTTTCACGAAAAAATTCGTCAAGGCACTTGTTAACATCCCTATTGTGCCAATACCAACAAGCATTAGTAAAATAGCTAACCACTTCCCAAAAATCGACGCAGGAACAATATCTCCATAACCAACAGTCGTTACAGTTACAAGCGCCCACCAAAGACTATCTGAGAAAGATTTTTCTTCAACAACAGATAAAATTGAACTACCTACCAGTACAATAAAGGAATTGAGATAGAAAATATAAAGTAAGCCATTTGTTCGTAAGAGTTTTCCAACCTTCTTTTCCAACTTGCCAGTCAGTCCAACGACTCTTAAAAGACGAGTTAGTTTCAGTAATTTTATCAGCCTTGTTAGGCGGAAGATTCGCCCTAATCGAAATACTGTAAAAATAGCATTCAAAGGAAGGATAGCTAGCAAGTCAAAAATATTTTCAAGAAGAAATCGCCACTTTTCCTTACTTGTAAAGAAACGCCAGCCATAATCCACCACAAAGATAAACCAAAGTAGTAAGTCAATAATACTATAGGGTGGATTATCCAAATCAATCACCTCAGCAAATCCAAGCAAGACAAGGGCAACGGATATCAATGCAAGTAGGATAATCGTTGTGTCATAGTAATCCTTTAATAACCATTTTCTCTTCAAACTGCTACTCCTTTAGTTTTTTTAATCATTATACCACACTAAATTCCTGATAAAACTCAGAATAAAAGAAGGCACTCGCCTTCTTTTTATATATCTGTCAATGGTGTTGCGGTATCTGGTGAAGTGTCGTAGACCTTAAAGTCAACTCCGACTCCCAAATCGGCTTGAGCTAGCTGATTGACCATGGTCATATGAGCCAGCTCCTTGATATTGTTCTCTTTGGACAAGTGACCAAGGTAGATTTTCTTGGTTCGATTTCCCATGGCACGAATCATAGCCTCAGCTCCGTCTTCGTTAGAAAGGTGACCGAGATCCGATAGAATTCGCTGTTTGAGACGCCAAGCGTAAGATCCTGCTCGCAAAATCTCTACATCATGATTTGACTCAATGAGGTAACCATCCGCATTTTCGACAATCCCAGCCATACGATCACTAACATAACCTGTATCGGTCAGCATGACGAAGCTCTTGTCGTCTTTCATAAAGCGGTAAAACTGTGGTGCTGCCGCATCATGGCTAACTCCAAAACTCTCAATGTCGATATCACCAAAGGTTTTGGTTTTGCCCATTTCAAAGATATGCTTTTGCGAAGAGTCTACCTTGCCAAGATACTTACTATTCTCCATAGCCTGCCAAGTCTTTTCATTGGCGTAAAGATCCATACCATATTTGCGAGCCAAGACACCGACCCCATGGATATGGTCTGAATGCTCATGCGTAATTAAAATCGCATCCAGATCTTCAGGTTTGCGATTGATTTCAGCTAGCAGACTTGTAATTTTCTTACCAGACAAACCTGCATCCACTAGGATTTTCTTTTTTGGGGTTTCCAGATAAAAGGAATTTCCACTGGAACCTGATGCTAAAATACTGTATTTAAAGCCTTTTTCACTCATTCTAGTCTTCTATTTCGTCCTCCCATATTTCTTCTTTTACGGCATCCTTATCATAAGGGAGCACTATGGTAAAGGTCGATCCCTTACCGTATTCACTTTTGGCCCATATAAAGCCATTGTGTTGTTTGATGATTTCTTTTGCGATAGCCAGACCTAGACCAGTTCCACCTTGAGCCCGGCTTCTTGCACGATCTACACGGTAAAAGCGGTCAAAAATCTTAGGCAAATCTTGCTTTGGAATACCTAGACCTTGGTCTTTGATGGATAAAATCATCTGGTCATCAGTAGTTTTCATGCTGACAGTGATTTTCCCACCGTCTGGTGAGTACTTGATGGCATTGTTAAGAATATTATCAATCACCTGAGTCATCTTATCGGTATCAATCTCGATCCAAACTGAATTAATAGGGTAATCTCTGACAAGCTCATATTTTTTCTCGTCATCCTGGCTTCTCATCTTATCAAAGCGGTTGAGAATAAAGGTGATGAATGCTGTAAAATTAATCAATTCCACATCTAACTGAGTGGTCGCATTATCAATACGAGAGAGATGCAAGAGATCTGTCACCATCCGCATCATACGGTTGGTTTCATCGAGTGAAACCTTGATAAAATCAGGGGCAACAGGATCATACAGAGCTCCCTCGTCCAAGGCTTCAAGATAAGATTTAACACTGGTCAAAGGAGTTCGCAACTCGTGACTCACGTTCGAAACAAAGAGTCTTCGCTCACGCTCTTCCTTCTCCTGCTCGGTCGTATCATGTAAAACGGCAACCAAACCAGAGATGAAACCTGACTCACGGCGAACCAGAGCAAAACGTACACGAAGGCTTAGGTATTCCCCATTTACATCCTGGGAGTCAATCGTTAACTCAGGAATCTGTGTAATCAGGTCACGCAGCTCATACTCATCTTCTATCTTTAGTAATTCGAGGATGCTTTTATTCAGAACATCTTCTTTCTGCACACCGAGCTGTTTCTTGGCCATATCGTTGATCATAGTAATCTGGCCACGGCGATTGGTCGCAAGAACCCCATCTGTCATGTAAGAAAGAATACTGTTCAATCGTTTACTCTCTTGTTCCAGATTTTCTTGGGTCAAACGAATAACTTCTGACAAATCGTTCAGATTATTGGTGATATTGGTGATTTCTGTACTTCCTTGCAAGTCCAAAACTTGAGAATAATCACCTGCAATCAAGTCCTTAACCTTTTGATTTATCTCCTTCAGACGGATATTATCCCGACGATTTTCCAGTAACAGCAAGGTCACCACCAGGATAAAGCCCAGTAAAATCAAGATAAAGATAAAATCGCTGGTCAGAATAGTTTGTCTAATATCTTCAATCATTATTTCTCATATAGTATCCAACACCACGACGTGTGAGAATGTACTCTGGACGGCTTGGTGTGTCTTCGATCTTTTCACGCAAGCGTCTAATGGTCACGTCCACTGTACGAACATCACCAAAATAGTCATAACCCCATACAGTCTCAAGCAAGTGTTCACGCGTAATCACTTGACCAATATGAGACGCCAAGTGATACAAGAGTTCAAACTCACGGTGGGTCAAATCTAATTCCTCACCATATTTCTTCGCCACGTAAGCATCTGGAACGATTTCCAAATCACCAATTTGTAAAGGCTGCGTCTTCTTATCATCAGACTCTTGGCTATCCACAGAAACTAGGTCTGTACGACGAAGGAGGGCCTTAACACGAGCCTGCAACTCACGGTTTGAGAAAGGTTTTGTAACATAATCATCTGCACCTAACTCTAAACCAATAACCTTGTCAAACTCGCTATCCTTAGCTGATAGCATGATAATCGGCACGCTACTAGTCTTACGAATAGCTTTAGCAACTTCTAAACCATCAATTTCAGGTAGCATCAAGTCGAGGATAATAATATCTGGTTGCTCTGCTTCAAATAGCTCGATTGCCTCACGACCATTGAAGGCTGTAACAACTTCATAACCTTCCTTGGCCATATTAAACTTAATAATATCTGAGATTGGTTTCTCATCATCTACAATTAATATTTTTTTCATTTTATCACCTTTTCTCTATCTATTATAACAAAAAAATGCAAAGAAGGCACAAATGGCTACTGTAAGCCTTTATCTCCAAAAGTTGTTTTATAAGCCTTCCAAATTTTTTGTTGAGGTTTCGCAAGTGGATAGTCAGAAAACTCCTGAGGAGAAATCCAACGAATTTCTCTGTCTGAAAACTGTTTTGTTTCTATCACCTGACCAGCTAGGATTTGAATGTGCCATTTCCGATGACTAAATACATGCTTGACCTGGTCAAATACTTGCTGGGACCAATTCACTTCTAAATCATAATCCTGCTCAAAGTTTTCTTGAGGACTTGGTCCAAATGCTCTGCTTTCCTCTTTGACTTGAGAAAAGAGATCTATCTGATCGTCATCACTTGAGAAATCATCAACTTCAATCAATGGAAAATGCCAAAAACCGGCTAGTAGTTTCTCACTTTCATTTTTTTCAAGTAGATATTGACCATGGTCGTTGCGTACAACCAAAGCCTCTAGATAGATTGGGAGGGGCTTTTTCTTGGGCTCTTTAATCGGATATACATCCATAGTTCCGTTCTGATAGGCTGCGCTAAAGTCCTTAACAGGACTTTCTTCTGGTCGAGGGTTAACCGGAGACTCTATATCAGAACCTAAATCCATCAGAGCTTGGTTAAAGTCACCTGGTCGTTTCGGGTCAATCAAAATTTCCATCATTGCCTGAAAAATTTTGCGATTGCTGGGAACTCCGATATCATGATTAACCTCAAACAAGCGTGCCAAAACCCGCATGACATTGCCATCAACCGCTGGCTCGGGCAGGTTAAAAGCAATACTGGAAATAGCTCCAGCAGTGTAAGGACCAATCCCTTTCAGGCAAGATATTCCTTCATAGGTGTTTGGAAATTGACCACCAAAGTCAGCCATAATCTGCTGGGCTGCAGTCTGCATATTGCGCACTCGAGAATAATAGCCTAATCCCTCCCAAGCCTTCAACAAACGCTCCTCAGGGGCATTCGCCAGACTTTCAACAGTTGGAAACCAGTCCAAGAATCGTTCGTAGTATGGAATAACTGTATCAACCCTGGTCTGCTGGAGCATGATTTCAGATACCCAGATGTGATAAGGATTTTTACTTCTCCGCCAAGGTAAATCTCGCTTGTTTTCATCATACCAATTGAGGAGTTTCTCGCGAAAAGAAATGATCTTCTCCTCCGGCCACATGACGATACCGTATTCTTTCAAATCTAACATATATCTAGTATAACATAGAAGCTTCTAACTGTCTTTTTCTCAGTACTAAAAAGCCTCTTCCCATGGGAAAGAGGACTAAATCTTATTGATGAACTGCTTGAGCTGCTGTGATAAGGGTCAACTTGTACACATCATCTGCATTACATCCACGAGAAAGGTCGTTAACAGGTTTGTTCAAACCTTGCAATACAGGACCTACAGCCGCGAAGCCACCAAGACGTTCTGCAATCTTATAGCCAATATTCCCCGCTTCGATACCAGGGAAGATAAAGACAGTTGCTTGCCCAGCAACGTTACTTCCTGGAGCTTTCAATGCTGCAGTTTCAGGGTGGAAGGCCGCATCAAATTGCAACTCACCATCAATCTCAAGGTCAGGACGCAAGTCGTGAGCAATTTTAGTAGCTTCCACTACCTTATCAACACTTTCACCAAAACCTGAACCTTTAGTAGAATAGCTTAGCATAGCAATTTTAGGTTCAATACCAAACATCTTAGCTGTGATTGCTGAGTTGATGGCAATTTCAGCCAAGGCTTCTGCATCTGGATTAATATTAATGGCACAGTCTCCAAATAGATAACGTTCCGTACCACGAACCATGAGGAAGGCACCTGACGTACGAGTTACATTTGGACGAGTTTTAATGATTTGTAGGGCTGGGCGAACTGTTGAAGCAGTTGAGTGAATCGCACCAGATACCATACCGTCAACCAAGCCCAAGTAGACTAGCATCACACCAAAGTAGTTGACATCATCAACTAAAACTTTGCGCGCTTCTTCTTCAGTCATTTTGCCCTTACGACGCTCTACCAAGGCAGCAACCATTTCTTCAAATTGAGGATAATGTTGGGGATCAATCACTTCATAACCATCCATGATCCCTTCGATTTCGAGATAAATTTTAATTTTTTCAGGGTTTCCGAGCAAAACAGGGATTACTTCTGTTTCTTTTACCAAGCGTTTTGTTGCTTGAAGAATACGTGGCTCTTCCCCTTCAGGGAGAACGATACGAGCATTTTTGCCAACCAGGTTGGCTTTGAGACTTTCAAAAACTTCCATGAGTTTTCTCCTTTAAGAAAATAAATTATACTCAAATAATTTTTAAAGAGTATTAGTTGATAACTGAGTAATAAGATTGCTGAAATCATCCGGTATGGGGCTTTCTAATTGCAAATCTCGCTCTAGAAAAGGATGATAAAAAGATAAATAATGACAATGCAGAGCCTGACGTTGGATACCGTCATCCAGACTACCACCATACAAATCGTCTCCCAACAAAGGAAAGCCAATATGGGAAAAATGCACTCGTATCTGATGAGTTCGTCCAGTATGCAGGCGAATATCGACTAGGTGAATATTTCCATAAGACGCTACAACTTTGTAAGACGTATGAGCGTATTTCCCACCTTTGGCAACCCGTCTCGTGATAATAGAATCTTCATCACGCGCAATCGGGGCGATAATCTCCCCCTCTGACTCCAAGACACCATCTCCTTTAACAAGTGCAAAATACCTTTTTTCGATAAACTTTCGTTGTAGTTGCTTGTCTAAACGTGCATGAGCGTAGCCGTGTTTGGCAAAAAGCATCAAACCAGAAGTATCTCTATCAAGCCTAGTCACGATGTGAACTTGCTGGTTTTCATATTCTTTCTTAACATAGTAGCCCTTGATAAAATTCGCAATGGTATTAGAATGATTGACACTAGGGATGGAAGCTACTCCATAAGGCTTATTCAAAACCAGAAAATGATCATCCTCATAGAGAATATCCAGTGGACGCTCAATTGCTTCAAGACTCTCAAACCCTTCCTCTGCAGGGATATCAATAGTCACCCTGTCTCCAATATCTAAAAGATAAGTCGCATTTTGTGGTTTGCCATTGACCAGAATAGCCCCGCCTCGAAACTTAATCTTAGCCAAAAGTCCCTTAGAAACCTCATGTTTCTTGAGGAAAGTTTTGACTTTAACGTGCTCATCTGCGAGAAACTCGAACCTCATTCATCCACCTCGCCGATGAAGGCATCTTTGACACGATTCCAGAAACTAGTATGGCTTGGTGTCGCTACGAAGTGAATCTTATGATGGTCGATTTGATACTCAATCCGTTCGATATTACGGAATGAATAGACGCTGTTATCGACTGATATCGTGTGATAATCATTGCGTGTCGGCAAGAGTTCAATCTTATCCTTTTTGGGAATAATGATCGATGATCCCAAAGTGCGATAGACTCGGTTGTTAAGACTCGCTATTTCCGTCAACTGCAAGGCTTCAATGGTCGGATGCAAGACAGCTCCCCCCAAGGATTTGTTATAGGCAGTACTCCCCGTCGGCGTTGAAACAGTCACTCCATCTCCACGAAATCTCTCGAACGGAACATGGTTAATGATGATATCCGCAACCATGGTGCGATCTGATCGACGGATGCTGGCTTCATTTAAAGCACGGAAGATTTTCACCTCTCCATTTTCAAGCGTTACCTTAACATTCAAAACTGGATAAGAAACTTTGGCACCAGTGTCTAGCAGAAGATTGGTCACCAACTGATCCAACTCAAAATCACGATAATCCGTGTAAAAGCCCAAATGTCCGGTATGGACGCCAACAAATCGAACCTTGTCTAACTGATTCTCATACTTGTGGAAAGCGGACAAAAGCATCCCGTCACCACCAATCGAAATGACGATATCAGGATTGGTATCGTTCAGTATAAAATGTTGTTTCTTTAGTTTTTCCCTCAGCTCATGCAAAACCTTCTGGCTTTGCGGTTTTCTATTTGCTATGAGGTCAACTCGTTTACCTGTATTCTTCATCTGTATCGTCACTATTTCCTACACCGTCATTTAATTTTCTGCTCAATGGATCAAAGAGAGCCTGCGCTTCCTGGATATCATCACGAATCTTACCCATTTCTTCATCCAGTTGATAGGCTATTTTGGCCGTGATTTCCAGTCTTTTCCTGATTTCTTCTGGAAAATCGCCCTGATATTTATAATTGAGCGAGTGTTCAATCGTAGCCCAGAAATTCATGGCTAAAGTCCGTATCTGAATTTCCGCCAAAATCGTCTTCGCTCCGTTGATCGTATCAACCGTGTACTCGACAACCACGTGATAAGAACGATAACCTGAAGCCTTACGATGAGTGATATAGTCTCGTTCCTGAACGACTCTCATATCTTGGCGTTTACGTAGAATCTCAACTACTTCTTTAACGTCATCAACAAATTGAACCATGACACGTAAACCAGCAATGTCTTGCAGATCATGTTCCAGACTTGCATAAGTGATTCCTCGACGAGCCATCTTTTCTTTAATACTTTCAATCGGTTTTACACGGCCCGTTACAAACTCAATTGGAGAATGCTTGTTTTGCTTACGATACTGTTTGCGAATTCCCCGAAGTTTAATCTTCAATTCACCAACAGCCTGAATGTAAGGATCTAAAAATTCTTCCCATTCTATAGTCATACTCTCTCCCTTGTAATGTTTGATTGCTCTGTCGAAAATCTTTGATTTTTTCAGTACATTCGTATACAATAAATACATTGTCCATTATACCATAAATCGCTTTCAAAGATATAGAAAAGGTTGAAAAAATGAAACATTTAGAAATAGAATTGAAAACACTTCTGAAAAAAGAGGAATATGATCATCTAAAAAAACAGTTTTCCCATATCCAACCCGTCCTTCAGAAAAACTACTACATTGACACACCAGATTTCCAATTGCGTGAAAAGAAGGTTGCCATGCGCATTCGCACTTTTGCAGATTGGGCGGAATTGACCTTAAAAGTGCCTCAAACTGTAGGAAATATGGAATACAACCAGAAACTAACTCTTCCAGAAGCTGAATCATACCTAGAAAAACAAAAACTACCTCAAGGGCTCGTTCTAGAGAAGCTTGCTAAGATTGGTATTGAAAGCCATGAATGGCTTGTTCTAGGCTGCCTTTCCACCCTTCGTTATGAAATGAAAACTGAGATTGGCTTAATGGCCTTAGATGAAAGTCACTACTTTTACCAAACGGACTATGAACTCGAGCTTGAAGTCACCGACCATGAAAAAGGAAAAGTCGATTTTCAGCAATTTTTAGATGAAAATCACATAACTTACCAGAAAGCTCCATCAAAATTAATTCGATTCATTAAAAACATGAAAAAAAGCTGAAATAATCTCCTTTTTTTGGTAAAATAGAAAATATAAAAATAAAAGAATCTGGCTTTGAAAAACAAAACTTTCTCAGAGAAGATTCGCAAAGTTTACAGAGGACGGTCTATAATGTCAGATAGAAACAACATGAAACTTTTCACCCTAAACTCTAACCATGAAATCGCTCAAAAGATTGCGGATACAGTTGGTGTACCTCTCGGGAAGTTATCCTCTCGACAATTTTCTGACGGCGAAATCCAGGTTAACATTGAAGAAAGTGTCCGTGGTTACGATGTCTACATCATCCAGTCAACCAGCTACCCTGTTAGCAACCACTTGATGGAGTTGTTGATCATGGTTGATGCTTGTGTACGTGCAAGTGCTCATAGTATCAACGTTGTCCTTCCTTACTTTGGTTATGCGCGTCAGGATCGTATCGCTTCTTCTCGCGAACCCCTCACTGCGAAACTGGTTGCCAATATGCTTGTCAAAGCTGGTGTAAGCCGTGTTCTAACGCTGGACCTCCACGCTGTTCAGGTCCAAGGTTTCTTTGATATTCCTGTAGATAATCTTTATACTGTTCCTCTATTTGCTAAGCACTACTGTGATAAAGGACTTCTTGGCTCTGATGTTGTTGTTGTTAGTCCAAAGAACTCTGGTGTTAAACGTGCACGTAGTTTGGCTGAATACCTTGATGCTCCTATCGCCATCATTGACTACGCCCAAGACGACTCTGATCGTAACGAAGGCTATATCATTGGGGATGTTGAAGGCAAGAAGGCTATCTTGATTGACGATATCCTAAATACTGGTCGTACTTTCTCTGAAGCAGCCAAAATCGTTGAACGTGAAGGTGCAACTGAGATTTATGCAGTATCCAGTCACGGTTTATTTGTTGAAGGTGCAGCAGACCTCCTTGATGCTACAAACATCAAAGAAATCCTTGTGACTGACTCAGTAGCAACCAAAGAAAGAACTCCAGAAAATGTATGTTACATTACTGCTAGCGAATTAATCGGAGATGCGATCGTCCGCATCCATGAAAGAAAACCAGTCAGCCCACTCTTTGCTTACAACAAAAAGAAATAAGGTGATTCTTTGATTTATTTGGACAATGCTGCTACGACTCCTATGTCAGCAGTAGCTATTTCTGAAATGACCAAGGTCATGCAAGAAACTCATGGTAATCCTTCTAGTATTCATGGCCATGGTCGACAAGCTGGTAAACTCTTGCGAGAGGCTCGTCAGGACTTAGCCCACTTACTAGGAACCAAACCTCAACATATCTTTTTCACGTCTGGTGGTACAGAAAGTAACAATACAGCCATTATTGGCTATTGTCTCCGTCATCAAAAACGTGGAAAACATATCATCACGACAGCTATTGAACACCATTCTGTTCTTGAGACTATCGATTATCTGATTCAACATTTTGGTTTTGAAGCGACCATCATCCAACCAGTAAATCAAGAAATTACTGCCCAGCAAATTCAAGAAGCCTTACGTGACGATACCATTCTCGTTTCCACCATGTATGCTAATAATGAAACAGGCAGTCTCTTACCTATCGCTGAGATTGGACGTATTTTAAAAGATCATCCTGCTGCTTATCATGTAGATGCTGTTCAAGCTATCGGGAAAATTCCTATCCATCCCGAGGAATTGGGAATTGATTTCCTTAGCGCTTCTGCCCACAAATTCCATGGGCCAAAAGGAGTTGGCTTTCTTTATGCTTCTTCCGCGGACTTTGATTCCTACCTTCACGGTGGGGACCAAGAACAAAAGAAACGGGCTGGAACAGAAAATCTTGCTGCCATTGTAGGCATGGTCGCTGCTCTCAAAGAGGATTTAAATGACCAAGTTGAGCATTACCAAAAACTGAGCACACTCAAAGCTACTTTTTTAGAAGAAATTGCAGGTCTCAACTACTATCTCAATGAAAGCAACCACCAACTGCCTTATGTTGTCAACATTGGATTTCCTGGTCAAAAAAATGATTTGCTCTTGCTACGGTTAGACCTTGAAGGAATTTCAATTTCTACCGGTTCAGCTTGTACTTCTGGTATTGTGCAAACCAGTCATGTGCTTGAAGCATTTTATGGACCAGATTCGCATCGTTTGAAAGAATCTGTCCGTATCAGTCTCTCTCCTCTTAACACCGAAGAAGAACTGAAACAACTCGCACAAACCTTAAAAAATATTATTGGAGATTAATCTAATGGCATTCGAAAAAACCATTAAACTACAAAACTGCCGCTACGACTACACACTTAGCCCAACTGTCAAAAAGTTCACACTGAAAGATAATACTTTTTTTGAAACAAAAGTTGGAAACTTCGAACTGACTCGTTTGCTTGAGAAAGTGCCCAACAGCGGTGAAGGTTTCAAGCTAAAAATCATCATCAACAAAGACCTTACAGGTGCTAAACTCAACATCACTGACAAGTCTGGCCTTCGTTTGGTGAATATCTTTAAATCAGAAGACCACCACATTCATCAGGAAAAATTCCACTTCCTCATGGACAGTTTAGTAGAACGCGGTATCTTCACTAAAGAAGAAAGATAATTGATTATGTATCGACTTACCTATCAAGATAACTATCACGTAGAACGTACACTTGAGTATAAGGATTACGAAGAGCTCATGTTATCTCTATCAGGCTGTGTGACCCTTCCTGATACTCTCCTAATCAGCTCCTTAACGCTGAATGATAAGGTGATTTATCAAGGATTGGTTGGCGATCTCTACCGTTTTCTATCACAAGCTCATTTTTCAGATAAAAACTAAGAAATTTCTTAGTTTTTTCTTGTTTTTGTTGATTTTTTCACAATGTTTCTATAAAATAGAAGAATAGAAAGGTTGTGATTTTGTGAAAGATAAACAGTCTGCTATTCCAAAAGCAACAGCAAAAAGACTCTCACTTTACTATCGAATTTTCAAGAGATTTCATGCAGAAAAAATCGAACGTGCCAACTCCAAGCAAATTGCAGAGGCTATCGGTATCGATTCTGCGACCGTTCGTCGGGATTTTTCCTATTTTGGTGAACTAGGTCGTCGAGGTTTTGGTTACGATGTCAAAAAATTAATGAATTTTTTTGCTGATCTCCTAAATGATAACTCAATTACAAATGTTATGTTGGTTGGAATCGGAAATATGGGCCATGCCCTTCTCCACTACCGCTTCCATGAGCGTAACAAGATGAAAATTATCATGGCCTTTGACCTAGATGACCATCCAGAAGTTGGAAGCCAGACGCCTGATGGAATTCCAATCTATGGTATCTCTCAGATTAAAGAAAAAATCAAAGAAGCAGATGTCAAAACTGCTATCCTAACAGTTCCAAGTGTTAAATCACAAGAAGTTGCCAATCTTTTGGTTGATGCAGGTATAAAAGGTATTCTCAGTTTTTCCCCTGTTCACCTTCACCTCCCAAAAGATGTGGTCGTTCAGTATGTCGATTTGACAAGCGAACTCCAAACCCTCCTCTATTTTATGCGTAAAGAGGATTAGAAAGCGAAAGCATTTATGAAAAAACCAGTTATTGGGATTACAGGAAATGAAAAAGCTCATCCAGATGATGACATCATGATGAGCTATGCAGCAAAAGGCTTTATTGAAGGAGTCAAGGACGCTGGCGGAATTCCAATCATCCTACCGATTGGTGATCAAGAAATGGCTACCTATTACATCAGTATCATTGATAAGCTCATCCTAACGGGTGGGCAAAACGTTGATCCAAAATACTATGGTGAACCAAAGGTTATTGATAGTGATGACTACCACCTTCAAAGAGATATTTTTGAACTAGCACTTATCAAAGAAGCTATTAAGCAAAAGAAACCAATTTTCTCTGTTTGTCGGGGTACTCAACTTTTCAATGTCGCCATGGGAGGCACGCTACACCAAGATATCGAGGATCATTGGCAGGACTGTTCAGCCGAATACACTACCCAACGCCTCGTAACGGAACCTGATACCATTCTCCGAGAAATCTATGGAGAAATCTCTCATATCAACTCCTTCCACCACCAGAGCATTAAAGATCTAGCCTCAAATCTTAAGGTTGTAGCACATGATCCTAAAGATGGAATCATTGAGGCTGTGACAACTACGGACGGCTTTCCTTATCTTGGTGTCCAATGGCATCCAGAATTTCTATTTGAAAATCGCCCCAAAGATAAAATGCTATTTGACTATGTTGTTAACGAACTCTAGGACTTATAAATAGGTTATTAAATCATGAATGAAATTAAAATACCTTCTACTCATGAGATTTTGAGAGATATAGAAGCTAATGTTTTCATATCTTATAAGAAAAAGGAAGCTAATCTTTTCTTATCAAACAATGAAAAAGAAATAAGTGTTTGCTTTCATCTTTCTAATCTCTATAGACTTTTAACAGCGGAAAGTTACCAATCTTTTTCTAAGAATAAAGAGAATTTCGATAAACTATCTCAAAAAGAAAAAGAAAAACAGCTGAAAGAAATGTCTAAAAAGGCAAAACGATTTTGTAAAAAGGCAGATGCTAAACTAAAAAGTAAATTTCATTCAAGTCTTTACTTTTACAGAGATATTCTCATTCATAAAAAAAGATATTATAAAATCGAAGATTTCAATGCAATTGTCGACTTTATCGTTCAAGAAAATTTACTTGTACCCACGATAAAACCTCTTCCTGTTATCAATTTGACAGAAGTAGATTCCTATGTTTTAGAAGTGATTGAGTAAGATCATGTGTAATCTTAAATCAAATCCGTCTTTTCACGGTAACTAAAGTAATCCGAGTGCGAGACAATCAAATGGTCCAAGAAAACAATTCCCATCAGTTCGCAGGCTTCCTTGACTAGTTTAGTGACATGGTCGTCGTTTCGACTAGGAAATACAGCACCAGATGGATGATTGTGAACGAGAATCACTGAGGTAGCCATATGCTTCAAAGCATAGTGAAGGATTTCCCTCGGTTCAGCAATGCTGCGTGTCGCGGATCCGATGAAAATGGTCTGCTGATGAATGATTTGATTTTGAGTATTGAGATAGAGCGCCACTAGGTGCTCTTGTTTTTTGTCGCCAAGTTCCTGTTGCATTTTCTTGGCTAGCTTTTGACTACTGAGAATACTTTCCATCTCAAGGGTTTCATTTTTATGAATACGATGCCCCAGTTCAATTACTGCTTGTAGTTCAATGGCCTTAATCCGTCCAATACCAGACAGACTCTGCAATTCCTGCAGGGTCATTTTCTTTAAATCAGTTAGACTGTTAAGACTATCCAAGACTTTCTGAGCAATTTCAAATACATTAGCCTGACGTGTTCCGGTTCTGAGCAGAATAGCTAGTAATTCTTGATTACTCAGAGCCTCTACTCCTTCTTTAACTAGTCTTTCTCTAGGCAAAAGTGAATCTTCTTGGAATGAGATACTGTACATAAAAATCCTCCTCACTTTATTATTCGTGAGAAGGATGAAAAATTAGATTTTTTTCTTAATTGGAGCTACACTGGCTAGAAGTTTTTTCAGACCCACTTCAGGGAAATTAATTTTCAGTTCCTGCGTAGCACCGCTACCTGAAACTTCAAGGACCGTTCCCTCTCCCCACTTCTTGTGGAGAGCAATATCCCCGATAGACCAACTTGTATCAGTCGAATCTTTTTTATTTCCGGATGTAAACTGTCCAAATGGGAGACCACTTGACTGGATAGAGCTTGGTGCAGCCTTGCGTTTTCGTTCTCGAAGGGCCTGAGCTAAGCTCATACCTTGACCAAAAGCAATCCCACCACTGCTATAAGATGCCTTAAAGCTAGTATTCGCCGGACGAGCCAAACCTTGATACTCGAGCAAGTCCGAACTGATTTCATTGATGAAACGTGTTGGACGGTTATAATTTGTACGACCGAAAAGCAAGCGTGAGTTGGCATTGGTCAGATAGAGGATTTTCTCTGCGCGAGTGATACCTACATAGGCCAAACGGCGTTCCTCTTCTAGCTCATCTGGATCTTCAGCTGCACGGCTAAGTGGAAAGACATTTTCCTCCATCCCAATGATAAAGACAACTGGGAACTCAAGTCCCTTAGCTGCGTGCAAGGTCATCAAGGTAACTTCTGATGTCTCCTGACTGCCAGAGTCAGTGTCCGCAATCAAAGCCAAGTCATTCAAGAAACGACTGAGTTTGTCCAAACCAGTTTCTTCTTCCTGACTATCTGGGTTGTCATCAAAGTTTTTGGTAACAGAAAGGAATTCCTCGATATTTTCAACCCGAGCCTTGCTTTCTAAGGTCGCTTGGGCATTAAGAATATCGACATAACCTGTTTTTTCTAGAACAGCCTCCACCAGCTCGGTGATAGTTAATTGATCCAGTTTTTCTCGCAAATCCAAGATCATATTGGCAAAATCCCAGATAGACTGAGCTGCCTTGCCCTTGATTCCTGATAACATGATATTGGCTGAAGCATCCAGCATAGACATCTCTTGTAGGTTAGCAAAATCCCGGATTTTCTCAACAGTACCTGGCCCAATTCCGCGTTTAGGCTCGTTGATAATACGCTCAAAACTGATATTGTCACTCAAATTTGCAATGAGGTTAAGATAAGCGATAATATCGCGAATTTCCTTACGGCTGTAGAACTTGGTCCCTCCAACCATAGTATAAGGAATATTGGACTTGAGCAACGCTTCCTCAATAGTACGAGATTGCGCATTAGTTCGATAAAGAACTGCAAAATCCTTGTGGAGGAAGTTTTGAGTGCGACCAAGTTCATCGATGGTTTTTGCCACAAAAACAGCCTCATCTTGTTCGTCGTTGGCTCTGTAGTAGACGATTTGTTCCCCATCCGCATTCTGGGTCCACAGATTCTTAGGGCGACGATTTTGATTGTTTTTAATAACATCATTGGCAGCTTGGAGAATGGTTTTGGTTGAACGATAGTTTTCTTCTAACAAGACAACCTTGGCGTTAGGGTAATCTTTCTCAAAATCCAAGATATTCTGCATATCCGCACCACGCCAACCGTAGATAGACTGGTCTGCATCACCGACCACGCAGATATTTTTAAAGCGTGAAGCCAAAAGTTTGACCAGTTGGTACTGGGCATGGTTGGTATCTTGGTACTCATCAACGTGAATGTACTGGAACTTCTGCTGATAGTAGGTCAGAACATCAGGATTCTGATCAAAGAGACGCAGGGTCAGCATAATCAAATCATCAAAGTCAACAGACTCTGACTGACGAAGCTCTTTTTGATAGGCTGTATAACACTGAGCTACGATTTGCGTATAAATATCACCAGCTTGAGCAGCATATGCGACATCATCAATCAGGTCATTCTTAGCATTGGAAATGGTTCCCAAAATGGTCCGTTCATTCCATTTTTTAGGATCCAAGTTTAACTGCTTGAGGATTCGTTTCATGAGGGTTCGCTGTTCACCAGGATCTACAATAGTGAAATTACGATTGTAGCCAATATGATCCGCATCGCGACGTAGGATACGAACACACATGGAGTGAAAGGTCGCAATCAGACATTCCTGAGTAGCTGGATTGAGACTATAAGCACGCTCTTTCATCTCACGCGCCGCCTTATTGGTAAAGGTAATAGCCAGGATATTCCAAGGATTAACCATTTTTTCATCAATTAGATAGGTAATACGGTGAGTTAAAACACGAGTCTTCCCAGAACCAGCCCCCGCCATGATCAACAAGGGGCCTTCTGTCGTTTGCACCGCCTCAGCCTGACGGTCATTCATTCCATTCAATAATGCGTTCATTTTCTCTTCCTTACTCTTGAAGTCAATATTTCTATTATATCAGAATTCAGGGAAAATATCTTTACATAGACCGGTAGCGTGTGGTAAACGATTCTCTCATCAACTGAAGACAACTACTTATATCTAGATAAAAAATGAGCTTGGATAGCATTTCCAAACTCTTTTAATATCATCTAAATCTTAGAACAATCCTAGAACGGTTCCGTCACTTTCAACATCCATGTTAAGAGCTGCTGGTCGTTTTGGAAGTCCTGGCATGGTCATGACGTCACCAGTTAAGGCAACGATGAAGCCTGCACCTAATTTTGGCACCAATTCGCGAATGGTAATTTCAAAGTTTTCAGGTGCTCCAAGTGCATTTGGATTGTCTGAGAAGCTATACTGGGTCTTAGCCATACAGATTGGCAATTTGTCCCAACCGTTTTGAACGATTTGAGCGATTTGTGTTTGAGCTTTCTTCTCAAAGTTCACTTTGCTACCACGGTAGATTTCAGTAACAATCTTTTCAATCTTTTCTTGGATAGAAAGGTCATTGTCATACAAACGTTTATAGTTAGATGGACTCTCAGCGATAGTCTTGACAACCGTTTCAGCAAGTGCTACTCCACCTTCTGCACCATCAGCCCAGACACTTGCCAACTCAACTGGTACATCGATTGAAGCACAAAGTTCTTTCAAGGCTGCGATTTCTGCTTCTGTATCAGAAACAAATTCGTTAATGGCCACAACTGCTGGAATACCGAACTTACGGATATTTTCAACGTGGCGTTTCAAGTTAGCAAAACCGGCACGCACTGCTTCTACATTTTCTTCTGTCAAAGCGTCTTTAGCTACACCACCATTCATCTTAAGGGCACGAAGGGTTGCGACGATGACAACTGCATCTGGAGATGTTGGCAAGTTTGGCGTCTTGATATCAAGGAATTTCTCAGCTCCAAGGTCCGCACCAAAACCAGCTTCAGTGACTGTATAATCAGCCAAGTGAAGGGCTGTGCTTGTTGCCAAGACAGAGTTACATCCATGAGCGATATTGGCAAATGGACCACCGTGTACAAAGGCAGGTGTACCGTAAATTGTCTGAACCAGGTTCGGTTTAATAGCATCTTTCAAAATCAATGCCAAAGCACCCTCAACCTGCAAATCACCTACAGAAACTGGTGTACGGTCGTAACGATAACCAATAACAATATTAGCCAAACGGCGTTTCAAGTCCTCGATGTCCGTAGCCAAGCAAAGAATGGCCATGATTTCGGAAGCGACGGTAATGTCAAAGCCATCCTCACGAGGAATACCATTTAGAGGGCCACCAAGTCCGACGGTCACGTGACGAAGTGCTCGGTCGTTCAAGTCCACTACACGTTTCCATAGGATACGACGTTGGTCAATTCCCAGCTCATTCCCTTGGTGCAAGTGATTGTCAATTAAAGCAGAAAGAGCATTGTTTGCAGTTGTAATGGCATGCATATCCCCGGTAAAGTGGAGGTTGATGTCTTCCATTGGCAACACTTGGGCATAACCACCACCAGCAGCACCACCCTTAATTCCCATTACTGGACCAAGAGACGGTTCGCGGATAGCAATCATGGTTTTCTTGCCGATTTTGTTTAAGGCATCTGCAAGACCGATGGTAATGGTTGACTTTCCTTCACCTGCTGGTGTTGGGTTGATGGCAGTTACCAAGATTAATTTCCCAACTGGATTGTTCTCAACCGCACGAATTTTGTCAAAGCTGAGTTTAGCCTTGTACTTCCCGTACAATTCCAAATCGTCGTAAGAAATTCCAAGTTTCTCAACAACATCAACGATCGGCTTCAGCTCAATACTCTGTGCGATTTCAATATCTGTTTTCATTCAAAACTCCTATAGCCTCTAATTTGATAATTTATTATAACACAAAACAAGATTTTTAACATCCATAAACTCTCTAAACGTTCGTAAATATCCTGAATTTCAAGATTTTTAGGGCCCTTTGAAAAATTTTATATGGCTTTATAGTTATAAACTATAGTGTAGCTTTGTTTTAGCAAAATTTTATCGCTTTCATTTTACTTACTGTTTATTTTTGTGTACAATAGTGCTATGAAAATTTTAGTCACATCGGGCGGTACCAGTGAAGCTATCGATAGTGTCCGCTCTATTACTAACCATTCTACAGGTCGCTTGGGGAAAATCATCACAGAAACCTTGCTTGCTGCGGGGCATGAAGTTTGTTTGATAACGACAAAACGAGCTCTGAAGCCAGAAGCTCATCCTAATCTAATCATTCGAGAAATTAACAATACCAACGACCTTCTAGTTGTGATGCAAGAACTAGTAAAGAAATATCAGGTCTTAATCCACTCAATGGCTGTGTCTGACTACACACCTGTTTATATGACGGGGCTTGAGGAGGTACAGGCTAGCTCCAATCTAGAAGAATTCTTAAACAAGCAGAATCATCAGACTAAGATTTCTTCAACTGATGAAGTTCAGGTTTTATTTCTGAAAAAAACACCCAAAATCATCTCTCTAGTCAAGGAATGGAATCCTTCTATTCATCTGATTGGCTTTAAACTACTTGTTGATGTCTCTGAAGAATATCTCATAGAAGTTGCTAGACAAAGTCTTGTCAAGAACCAGGCTGACTTAATCATAGCAAATGATCTTACTCAAATCTCAGCAAATCAGCATCATGCAATCTTTGTTGAGAAAGAGCAACTCCAAACCGTTCAAACCAAAGAGGAAATAGCAAACCTCCTTCTTGAAAAAATTCAAGCATACGATTCTTAGAAAGGAAAGCCATGGCAAATATCCTCATCGCAGTGACAGGTTCCATTGCCTCCTATAAAACAGCTGACCTAGTCAGTTCCTTGAAGAAACAAGGCCATGATGTCACTGTCATAATGACTCAAGCTGCTACAGAGTTTATCCAACCGTTGACACTACAGGTCCTCTCTCAAAATCCTGTCCACCTTGATGTCATGCAGGAACCCGCTCCTAATCAAGTCAATCATATCGAACTAGGCAAAAGAACTGATCTTTTTATCGTTGCACCCGCTACTGCTAATACCATCGCAAAGTTAGCCCATGGATTTGCGGACAACATGGTGACAAGCACAGCACTTGCCTTGCCAGAACATGTCAAAAAGTTAGTCGCACCAGCCATGAATACAAAAATGTATGACCATCCGGCAACTCAGGCTAATCTAAAAACATTAGAGACCTATGGTTATCAGATTATCTCTCCAAAAGAATCTCTACTAGCCTGTGGCGATCACGGCAAAGGCGCCCTAGCTGACCTGAATACTATTTTAGAAAGAATAAAGGAAACCCTCGATGAACAAACGCTCTAACATTGCACCCATTGCTATCTTTTTTGCAGTTATGCTCATTATCCACTTTTTGAGTTCTCTCCTATTTAACCTTTTCCCATTTCCAATCAAACCTACTATCGTTCATATTCCAGTAATCATTGCTAGTATCATCTATGGCCCTCGAGTTGGAGTTACACTTGGTTTTCTTATGGGACTATTGAGCTTAACGGTAAACACGATTACCATCCTTCCAACCAGCTACCTCTTCTCTCCATTTGTACCGAACGGAAACATTTATTCTGCGATTATCGCTGTTGTCCCTCGCGTTTTGATTGGTCTGACACCTTACTTGGTTTATAAATTATTAAAAAACAGAACGGGTCTCATCTTTGCTGGTGCTCTCGGTTCCCTTACCAACACCGTCTTTGTCCTTGGGGGAATCTTCTTCCTTTTTGGAAATGTCTTCGACGGCAATATCCAAAAACTCCTGGCAACCGTTATTTCTACAAACTCAATTGCCGAGCTTGTCATTTCTGCCGTTCTAACAGTAGCAATTGTCCCACGTTTACAAACCTTGAAGAAATAAAAAATCAACTCCACTTTCATCCTGAAGGTGGAGTTTAGCATTTAAAACATAAGAAACATCAATAGAATATGAAAGCCAAAGCGCAGGAGCTGATACGAAAGAGGGGTAGGTTGCTGGCTTTTCTGGCTATCCAAGTATAGGGTTAGTGATAGAAAAACCAAACCAAATGCAATCACCAATCTGACGAAATAAGCAATTTCGAGTATTGCTGCCATCAAAAGAAAACCTAATAAAGGAAGGCTAAAAAGTGAAACAGCCAGGCCACTTGCTAATAGAGAGAGTAGCGAAAGGACCAATAAACTATAAACTAGGAAACGAGTCCAACCTGAGACTACTTTCCCTTCACTTTTCTGTTTTGACATCATCACGATTACCACGATTAGGTAAACAAAAAGTATCATCACAATTTCTCCTCAGTTCCTATTATTCTTTAACACATTTTAACCAAATTTTCCTGAAAAATCAATAATGCTTCTTGACTTGATTGGTGATTTATTGTACTATACTTGTGTATATACAGATAAATGGAGGTTCTTATGGATATACGGAAAAAAACGCAGTTTATGACTATGACTGCCCTACTAACTGCAATAGCGATTTTGATTCCAATCATTATGCCTTTTAAAATCGTTATCCCACCGGCTTCTTACACCTTGGGAAGTCATATCCCCATCTTTATCGCCATGTTTCTTTCGCCTTTGATGGCTGCTTTTGTGATTATTGCTTCTAGTCTTGGTTTTCTGATGGCAGGCTATCCGCCTGTTATTGTACTTCGTGCCTTCTCTCACATTGTTTTTGGTACTTTGGGGGCTTTGTACTTAAAGAAATTCCCTGAAATCTTGGATAAACCAAAGGCATCTTGGATTTTTAACTTTGTTTTGGGTGTTGTTCATGCTATCGCTGAAGTAATAGCTTGTATCATCTTCTATGCTACTTCAGGGACAAATGTTGAAAATATGTTTTATGTTCTCTTTGTCCTAGTTGGTTTTGGCACAATCGTCCATAGTATGGTAGACTATACATTAGCACTAGCTGTCTATAAAGTGCTTCGAAAACGTCGCTAAAAGGAAAAACTATGACAAAGGATCGCAAACAAGCTCTTCTCAAACTGTTAAAAGAGGCGCCAAAAGCTCTCAATGGTCAAACCTTGGCTGAACACTTCCATGTTACGCGCCAGGTCATTGTACAGGACATCGCTATTCTCCGAGCAGATGGAGCTCCTATCCTATCCACCAATCGTGGTTATATCTACAAAGAAAATGATGCCAGCCCCTACGTTCACAAACTCTTTAAAGTGAAACATGAACTGGAAGAAATCGGTCAGGAACTACTAGCCATTGTAGATAACGGCGGACGCGTTCAAAATATCTTAATCGATCATCCCGTTTATGGCGAAATTGAAACCCTACTCAAACTCACTTGCCGCCGAGATGTCCAGCACTTTCTGGAACAAGTCGAGAATTCAGACTTTAGACCCCTTTCTGAATTGACAGACGGCATCCATTACCACCTTGTTGAAGCAGAAACACAACAAGACCTCCACTATATCGAGGAGGCCTTGGATCAGTTAGGTTATTTGGTAAAAGACTAGAAAATTTCTTTCTCCCAGCCGTCCTCTGTACGGTGGCGATAGAAGAACTCAGACTTGTCAGGTGCTTCCATCATTTCCATCAGAGGCAACATATCATAGGCCAGATCCAAATTTGGAATCTGGTCTTTTTGTACCCAAGATACTTCTCCTTCATCTGAAGATTGGAGATTCCCAGTAAACTCTGTCGCCTTATAGCAAACGACGATGTAGCGCCCACCTGTATCTAAGGGCCAATTTTTAATACCAACCAGTTGGGGATTCTGAATCGTTAGACCGGTTTCTTCATAAATCTCACGAATGACAGACTCGGCAAAGGACTCGCCATTCTCAACATGTCCTCCTGGAAAGGCATAGCCAGACCAGCGATTATTTTTAGGAGAGCGGTATTGCATGACTACTCGCTTATTTTCTAGATCTTCGATTAGACAGATGTTAGTTAAAATGGTTGCTTGCGCACGGGACATGGATTTTCTCGCTTTCTAAGTTGTTATATGCCTTTTTCGAACTTAATATCAGATTTCATGATGAATGGATTAATCAACTCGTGATGTTCATAAGTACTACGGGCCAAAAAACCTCTAACAATGATGATTTCTTTATCTTGTATGTGATAGTCTATATTGATGGGAATGGCTGGATCCGACATAATTGACAAAGCAAAAAATGCCATAAACCCAAGATAAAGTGCCACTAATCCACTAAATAATTGAAAAATAAGGTGATACCATTTAGCATCTCTTGTTCTATAAAAGATTCTCCAAGGATGGATTAGGAAGGTCAAACAAAGAATGAAAAACCAACTATTCCACAAAATCGGCGTAAAAGATAGGCCAAAAACCAACAACACCAAATGAAGAATCACAAAGATCAGCAAAGCCAAATAGAGTGTCTTAAACGAAATTAACTTAGTTCGATTTTCTTTTGCCATGATTTTTCCTCTTTTTGTCATTATATTTCAAAATCACCATCAATATCGCTGGAATGGTGAAAAAGATTAGATAGGTAGCAATTGGAAGCCAGATGTAGCGATAATTGATAGATAATAGGGAAGGAATTTTTTTAACATTTCTCCCTTTCACCCCAACAATTAAGTGGAGGAGAAAAATAGGTCCGTTTATGAATAGAAAAGTTTCTAAAAATCCTTGTACTGAAGCCTTATTGCTAAAACCATCTCTAAAAATACCTTGATAGAGTGTGTGCACCAAAAAGACAAAATTCATAATAATTGGCAAGAGATAGGACATTTCTTGATATGGTTTCGGGATAAGTGACGTACCGAACAATACATACATGATACCAAAAATAGATAATAATATTATACCACCATCCATAAAAGAAGCAATCTTTGAATGTCTTTCCTGCCACAATTGGACGTGGGCTACCAAAGAATACTTTCTCTGGATTTTTCTCATTTGTCTGTTCTGTTGTTTGAGCTTCTTTTGTCTCTTAGTCTTTCGTTCCATTTACGCCTCCTTCTTCTCTTTTCTATCCGTATAATCAAAAGCAGAATTCCCAGCCCCAAGAAAAAGAAAAAGAGATAACTTACAATAGGGACCCAGACATAGGCTGGATCCATAGAAATTATGGGAGGGAAATTCGTTGACTTACGACGTCCTAGCCAATTCAGACCTACCAAGAGATGAAAGGGAAAAAGAAGACCATTGAACCCAATAAATCCCCATGAAAAGTAACGCCATTTCTGAAGTTTATCACTACTAAAACGAAAGACAAGGAAATAGGTTGATAAGATCAGAAGGATAAGATTGAAGCTTAAGGGGGAAAGATAGTTCATGTTCGGTAATAGATAACTAATGTAAGAGGCGGCAAGAAATGATACAAACATAGATCCAAATAATACACTCGTATCCAAAAGTTGACCAATCCTTCTGTGCCTTTCCAGCCAAAGAAAAATCCTCTTAGTCCAAGAAGACTTTTCTTTTGTCTTGTACTTCATTTGCCTACTCATCTTCATTTTCATCTACTCCTTTTTTTGAAGTTTTAGAGAGAAAGAAGATTGCCAAAGTTAACATCAAGACTAGAAGGTAGATGACAATAGGAAACCAGATATAGGATGACTCCAGTGAAAACAAAGGTGACAGAACAACTCTTCCTCTTTTTCTCACGCCAATCAGTTGAAAAATGAAGCTAAGGATATTGATATAAATAAAGGGTTCACAAAATCTTTTAGGGGTCCTTTCTTTTTCCGTTTTCACTGACAAAAAGAGAGCATAGAACCTATTACCCAAGATAAAAAGATTCAATTGCAAGGGAAACAAGAGCTCTCTGTGCCGAAAATCAGCTGGAATGCTTTTGTTCTGTGATGTTGTAAATTCTATAATTAGGAACAAGATAATATAAAAGAACATATCAAGCATAAATTTGATAAATCGATGTCCTTGTAACCAAAAACGAACAGAATCTAACCCTGATGACTTCTTATAATTCTTCTCTTTCAATTTCATAATAACTTCTTTCTATTAAAAATATATTCTAAAACATGATTGTTTGTTCATTGCGTAATCTGAAAACAAAATCGCAATTCTATCAGTATTTAACTCTCAAATCTTGATGAATTCTTACATACCATTCTAATTTCAGTGATAGGTTTTCCAAGGTCAAGTATTTTTTCTTGGCCATCAAAAGTAAAACCAATTTTTTGATAAAAAGCAATGGCTCGCTTATTCTCTTTTAATACCCATAAAAATATTTCAGAGAACTGTTCAAGAGACGTCAGAGCTTCCTTCATTAACTTCTGAGCAACACCTTTTCCATAATAGTCTTTTAAAACATATAAGGCAATAATTTCGCCAGCTTGAATAGCCTCATCACGAAAGTTTCCATAACTGATAAAACCAACTACCTTCATGCCATCCATCGCGATCAATGTATTCTCTGGATATTTTTGACTAAAGAATCGACATCTTTCTAATGTCATTGTCTCCTGAAATTCTGCAGGTAAAAGGTCATCATAAGCCTCTCTCCACGTCTGCCAATGAACGAGGGACTTACCTTCTATCTCTTCAGGAGTTTCCATCTGTTTGATAGTAAGATCCATTTATTTTTCTCCTTCACTACCCCAACGACTTGACTTCCTCAGCTACTTTTTGCAGATATTTTTGCCTTGTAGAATTTGTATTCACCTCACGCCCTAATTCGCCTAAAATTGAAACTTTATTTGTTTTGATTCCACAATGATTCAGGACAGCATTCTTTAATACTGACATACCATAACTGTCTGGAATATTGATAGAACCTGAAAATACCTTGTACCACCATGTTGGCGCCATGGATGTTGCGTAAATACTGGCTGTTTTTCCTTTTAGTAACTTTTTAAACTGCTGACCTCTTAAGTAATTCCAAATAAAACTTCCTTGATTATTGGCAGAGTATGCAATTCCTGGCGTGAAAACACGATCGATCCAACCCTTCAATAAACTAGGCATACTACTCCACCAAATTGGATAAACAAAAATGAAATGATCTGCCCACTGGATTAATTCCTGAGAGCGAAGTATGAAAGAATCCTCTTCCATCCGTTTTCGATAACCATAACGTAACACAGGATCAAAATCTATCTCATTTAGGTTAATAGATTCAAGCTCATGATGATTTGAGTCAATATTTTCTACAATCGTTTGAAAAATTTCTTGACATAAACTTCCCTTGTCAGGATGTCCATTGATGACTAAAATTTTCATTCGTTTTCTCCTATCTAATCCAACGCCTTCACTTCCAACATCATATCACGGATTTGTGCTGCCAGTTCAAAATCAAGCACTTCGACAGCTTCTTGCATTTGTTTTTCGAGTTTTTTGACGAGTTCCTTGTCCTCTTCTTTGGAAACTGCCTTGGTTACGTCGATTAGGACAAGGATAATCTCAATAAACCCTAAATTCTCAATACAGTGTATAATTTAGTCTCTCTTACTTCTATTTTTAATAAGACAATAAAGTTTTAAGTCTGTTTAAGATTTTTAAAACTCTTGATTAAAGTAAGAATAACCGCCATTAATTTATTTCTAAAATACTCAATGATAGCACCAGAAAAAAACAGAACCAGTGTCATAACTAGAATAATAATGACAAACATGGAAAATTCTTGTCCTTCAACTAAAGTATGGATGGTTGGTATAATTCTTCTAAAAATAAGAGGATGTACATGAAACAGATAAACCCCCAAAGTAAGTGGAGATACTAAAAGAACTAGTTTCTTAAAAGTTAAGGGAAGATTTTTAATATTCAAGAAGAGTAAAAATATTGCTATTCCTTGCAGTGTGACCGTCGGAGAAATATAACTTCTCCACTGTTCAAAACCAAGCCAGCACAGTATAAAAGTTAAACTAGTCAGAAATAAAACCAATCCACTAACATTACGTATTTGAAAACGACTTTCGTAATTTGATTTTCTAATTATTGCTCCTAAAATGTACAAGAGGATCATCCATAATACACTATAACCACTCCATAAACCCAGAATATCTTGTTTAAATACCGTGGGTATGACAGAAAAGTATATAAGTGCTCCACTAACAATTGGAAGCAATTGTTCTTTTTTCAATGTCAGCACTGCTTGATTCAAAAATGGTGCTATTAAGACTAAACCAAAATAGCAACTCATATACCAATACTGTCCATGACTTATTGGAGTTAAAGCTGAAAACCAATCACTTAAGTTGACAGATGATTTTGAAAAAATAGCAAATACAAAAGTAATTGAAATAGTATAGAAAATAATCTGTACCCAAAAACTAAACATCTTTTTATAACTAAATTGTGAATAAAGACCGACATAACCACTGATTAAAATATAAATATTTACGGCTGAATATGAGAAAGCTTCTAAAAAATTGGCAAAAATATAGTAAAAATCTTTTTGACTATCAACTTTCTCCAAAATTCCTCCCATACCCAAAACATGTAAATTGCAAATCATCAACATAGCTAAAATTCTACAACATTCAATGCCTATGTGTTTAGTTTTTTTTGCTGTCATATTATGTCTTTCTATATATTTCTATATACTTTCTATCAGTTTAGCGCCTTCACTTCTAGCATCATATCACGTATCTGAGCTGCCAGTTCAAAGTCAAGCACTTCGACGGCTTCTTGCATTTGTTTCTCCAGTTTCTTGACGAGTTCTTTGCGTTCTTGTTTGTTAAGGCTATTGATATCGATTTCCTTGTCCTCTTCCTTGGCAACTGCCTTAGTTACAGCGATCAGATCACGGATTTCTTTCTTGATTGTCTGAGGTACAATACCATGTTCTTCATTATAAGCCATCTGGATTTTCCGACGGCGGGCCGTTTCATCAATGGCACGTTGCATAGACTGAGTCATCGTGTCCGCATACATGATGACATGCCCTTCGCTGTTACGAGCAGCACGTCCAATGGTCTGGATGAGACCACGTTCGTTACGAAGGAAACCTTCCTTGTCAGCATCTAGAATAGCAATCAAGCTTACCTCAGGAACGTCAATCCCTTCGCGGAGCAGGTTGATTCCGACCAATACATCAAAGACGCCCAAGCGCAGGTCACGGATAATCTCCGTCCGTTCCAAGGTCTTGATATCCGAGTGCATGTACTTGACTTTGATACCCATTTCTTTGAAGTAGTCGGTCAAGTCTTCGGCCATTTTTTTGGTCAAGGTTGTAATAAAGGTCCGTTCATTCTTTTCAACACGGGCATTGATTTCACCTAGGAGGTCATCAATCTGTCCCATAGTTGGTCGGACTTCCACTTCAGGATCCAAAAGACCTGTCGGACGAATGATTTGCTCAATCACTGTCTCGGTCTGTTCATTTTCATAGTCACCAGGTGTCGCTGAAACGTAAACAATCTGGTGTACATGGCTTTCAAACTCCTCCCGACGGAGAGGACGATTATCTAAGGCAGACGGCAAACGGAAACCATAATTAACCAGCATTTCCTTACGCGAACGGTCTCCATTGTACATACCTTTGATTTGCCCCATGGTCATGTGACTTTCATCAATCATGATCAAGAAATCATCAGGGAAGAAGTCAAGAAGCGTATAAGGAGGCTCTCCTTCGCTACGACCATCCATGTGGCGTGAGTAGTTTTCAACACCGTTGGTATAGCCCATCTCACGTAACATCTCAATATCATACTCTGTTCGCTGTTTCAAACGCTGGGCTTCTAGCAGTTTGCCTTCCTTCTCAAAGACAGCTAACTGCTCCTCCAACTCAGCCTGAATTTTAGCAATCGCTACTTCCATGTGGTCGTCATTGGTCACAAAGTGAGTCGCTGGGAAAATCGCCAAATGATCCACTTCGCCCAGAACTTGACCAGTTAGAGCTTCGACTTCACGGATGCGATCGATCTCATCGCCGAAAAACTCTACGCGAAAGGCATGCTCATCACGAGAGGCTGGGAAAATCTCCACCACATCCCCACGAACGCGAAATCTTCCACGTTGGAAATCAATGTCATTGCGTTCAAACTGTATATCGACCAAGTCATTCAAGAGTTTATCACGAGAAATCTCCAGACCTGGACGAAGACTAACAACACTATCAGAGTATTCCTTAGGCGAACCCAGACCATAGATACAAGAGACCGAAGCCACGACAATCACATCATTGCGCTCCAAGAGGGCTGATGTCGCTGAGTGACGGAGCTTGTCAATCTCATCATTGACAGAGCTGTCCTTCTCAATATAGGTATCGCTCGAAGGGACATAGGCCTCAGGTTGGTAATAATCATAGTAAGACACGAAATACTCAACAGCATTTTCAGGGAAAAATTCCTTAAATTCTCCATAGAGCTGGCCAGCCAGAGTCTTATTATGGGCAATGACCAAAGTAGGTTTATTGACTTTGGAAATGACCTGACTCATGGTATAGGTCTTCCCTGTACCCGTCGCCCCCATCAAAATCTGGGCCTTCTCGCCCCCCTCGATATTATCGACCAACTGCTCAATCGCTTGGGGTTGATCTCCTGATGGTTCATATTTTGATACTAGTTTAAATTTATTATCTGTAATTCGATTTATCATGATTGCCTCATCTACATTTTTCTATCCTTCTATTTTACCATAAATTTACTTTTCAGACTCTACTCTAGGTTGATGAGAGCGAGCGTTTCATGTTATATTTTCTTACATAAATTTCCTAAAATTTGCCTTTTCATTCATTTTCTGATATAATGGGAAAATATTCGGAAAAGGAGACTAAAAATGAAGAAAAAAATACTAGCATGTTTGCTCATTTTATTTCCCATTTTCTCACTAGGTATGGTAAAAGCTGATACTGTTAAGATTGTGTCTGATACAGCTTACGCACCTTTTGAGTTTAAAGATTCAGATCAAACCTATAAAGGGATTGATGTTGATATTATCAATAAAGTCGCAGAAATCAAAGGATGGAACATCCAAATGTCTTATCCTGGCTTTGATGCAGCTGTAAATGCAGTGCAGTCAGGTCAAGCAGATGCCATTATGGCAGGTATGACAAAAACAAAAGAACGTGAAAATGTCTTTACCATGTCTGATACCTATTATGATACAAAAGTTGTCATTGCTACCACTAAGGCAAATAAAATCACCAAATATGAGGAACTTAGCGGCAAAACAGTTGGTGTTAAGAACGGAACTGCCGCTCACCGTTTCCTCGAAAGTATCAAAGATAAATACGGCTTCTCTATTAAAACCTTTGATACAGGTGATTTGATGAATAACAGTCTAAGTGCTGGTGCTGTAAATGCCATCATGGACGATAAACCTGTTATTGAGTATGCGATTAACCAAGGACAAGATCTCAGAATCAATATGGATGGTGAGGCTGTTGGAAGTTTTGCCTTTGGTGTCAAGAAAGGGAGCAAGTATGAACACTTGGTTACCGAGTTTAACGAAGCCCTAGCACAAATGAAGAAAGATGGTAGCTTGGAGCAAATCATCCAAAAATGGACAGCTTCTACACCTACGGCAAGCCCGACGACAACTACTGCTGCTGGACAAAAAGCTACTCCTGTGAAAAGCAAGTACATTATTGCCAGCGACTCATCTTTCGCCCCGTTCGTCTTTCAAAATTCAAGCAATCAATACACCGGTATTGATATGGATCTCATCAAGGCCATTGCCAAAGATCAAGGTTTTGAAATTGAGATTACCAACCCAGGATTTGACGCAGCCATTAGTGCTGTTCAAGCTGGACAAGCAGATGGTATCATTGCTGGTATGTCTGTAACAGATGCTCGTAAGGAAACCTTTGACTTCTCAGAATCATACTACACAGCAAATACGATTCTCGGTGTGAAAGAATCAAGCACAATTACTTCTTATGAAGACCTCAAGGATAAAACTGTCGGTGTTAAAAACGGAACTGCTTCTCAAACGTTCCTTACTGAAAATCAAAGCAAATACGGCTATAAGATTAAAACCTTTGCAGATGGCGCTTCTATGTATGACAGTCTGAATACTGGATCTATTGATGCTGTGATGGATGATGAGCCTGTTCTCAAATATTCTATCAGCCAAGGTCAAAAATTGAAAACGCCAATCGCTGGAACTCCAATCGGTGAAACAGCCTTTGCGGTTAAAAAAGGAACAAACCCTGAATTGATCCAGATGTTCAATAATGGACTTGCTAACCTCAAAGCTAACGGAGAATTTCAAAAGATTCTTGACAAGTATCTAGCTAGCGAATCTTCAACTAACTCTACAAGTACGGTTGACGAAACGACTATCTGGGGCTTGCTTCAAAACAACTACAAACAACTTCTTAGTGGACTTGGAATCACTCTTGCTCTAGCGCTTATTTCATTTGCAATTGCCATTGTCATCGGTATTATCTTTGGTATGTTTAGCGTTAGTCCATACAAATCTCTTCGTCTAATCTCTGAGATTTTCGTTGACGTTATTCGAGGAATTCCCTTGATGATTCTTGCAGCCTTTATCTTCTGGGGAATTCCAAACTTCATCGAGTCCATTACAGGCCAACAAAGTCCAATCAATGACTTTGTAGCTGGTACTATCGCCCTCTCACTCAATGCGGCAGCTTATATCGCTGAAATTGTTCGTGGTGGTATCCAAGCTGTTCCAGTTGGGCAAATGGAAGCCAGCCGCAGTCTTGGTATCTCTTATGGAAAAACCATGCGTAAGATTATCTTGCCACAAGCAACTAAATTGATGTTGCCAAACTTTGTCAACCAATTCGTTATCGCTCTTAAAGATACAACCATCGTGTCTGCTATCGGTTTGGTTGAACTTTTCCAAACTGGTAAGATCATCATTGCCCGTAACTACCAAAGTTTCAAGATGTATGCAATCCTTGCTATCTTCTATCTTGTAATTATCACGCTTTTGACTAGACTAGCGAAACGCTTAGAAAAGAGGATTCGTTAATGGCAAAACTAAAAATTGATGTAAATGATTTGCATAAGTATTATGGAAAAAACGAAGTTTTAAAAGGCATTACGACTAAATTCTATGAAGGAGATGTTGTCTGTATCATCGGACCTTCTGGTTCTGGTAAATCCACTTTCCTCCGTAGCCTTAACCTTCTCGAGGAGGTAACGAGTGGCCACATCACAGTGAATGGCTATGATTTGACTGAAAAATCAACCAATGTCGACCATGTTCGTGAGAACGTAGGAATGGTCTTCCAACACTTCAACCTCTTCCCTCACATGTCCGTCCTAGAAAATATCACTTTTGCACCTATTGAACACAAACGGATGACCAAAGAAGAAGCTGAAAAATTGGGGATGGAGTTGCTGGAGAAAGTCGGTCTTGCAGACAAAGCTAATGCTAACCCAGATAGCCTATCAGGTGGTCAGAAACAGCGTGTAGCTATCGCTCGTGGACTTGCCATGAATCCTGATATCATGCTCTTTGATGAGCCAACTTCCGCTCTGGACCCTGAAATGGTTGGAGATGTACTGAATGTTATGAAGGAATTGGCGGAACAAGGAATGACCATGATTATCGTAACCCATGAGATGGGATTTGCTCGTCAGGTGGCTAACCGTGTTATCTTTACGGCTGATGGTGAATTCCTGGAAGATGGAACTCCAGATCAAATCTTTGACAACCCGCAACACCCTCGTCTAAAAGAGTTCTTGAACAAGGTCTTAAATGTATAAAACAAAACTGTAAGGTTCTCCTTACAGTTTTTTAATTGCGTATTGGATTTTTTGTTTTTTTTGAAAATTATGATAAAATAAAAACTATGATAATGAGGAAATCTCATCCCTAGTCCAACTAGGAAAAAATATAGAAATTAGGTAGCTAGATGTCATCAAAGGTTATTGTTACAATTTTCGGTGCGAGTGGAGATTTAGCAAAACGCAAACTCTACCCTTCCCTTTTCAGACTCTATAAATCAGGCAATCTCTCTGAGCATTTTGCTGTTATCGGAACAGCTCGTAGACCTTGGAGTAAGGAATATTTTGAATCTGTAGTTGTCGAGTCCATCCTTGATTTGGCAGATAGTACCGAGCAAGCCCAAGAATTCGCTAGCCACTTCTACTATCAAAGCCATGATGTGAATGATACAGAACATTACATTGCTTTGCGTCAATTACAAGCTGAGCTCAACGAAAAATACCAAGCTGAACACAATAAGCTCTTCTTCTTGTCTATGGCACCTCAGTTCTTTGGAACTATTGCCAAGCACCTCAAATCTGAAAACATTGTTGATGGTAAAGGTTTTGAACGCTTGATCGTTGAGAAACCATTTGGTACAGACTACGAAACAGCTAGCAAACTCAATGAAGATCTCCTTGCTGCCTTTGATGAGGAGCAAATCTACCGTATTGACCATTACCTAGGTAAAGAGATGATTCAGAGTATCTTTGCTGTTCGTTTTGCCAACATGATCTTTGAGAATGTTTGGAATCGCGAACACATTGATAATGTTCAGATTACCTTTGCGGAACGCTTAGGTGTTGAAGAACGCGGCGGCTACTACGATCAATCTGGCGCCCTTCGTGATATGGTGCAAAACCATACTCTCCAACTTCTCTCTCTTCTAGCCATGGACAAACCAGCTAGCTTTACAAAGGATGAGATTCGTGCTGAAAAGATAAAGGTCTTTAAAAACCTCTATCATCCAACTGAGGAAGAATTGAAAGAACAGTTTATCCGTGGTCAATATCGCTCTGGTAAAATCGATGGTATGAAATACATCTCCTATCGTAGCGAGCCAAACGTCGATCCTGAATCCACAACAGAAACCTTTGCATCTGGTGCCTTCTTTGTAGATAGCGATCGCTTCAGTGGTGTTCCCTTCTTCTTCCGTACTGGTAAACGTCTGACTGAAAAAGGAACTCATGTCAATATCGTCTTTAAGCAAATGGACTCAATCTTCGGCGAGCCTTTGGTGCCAAATATCTTGACCATCTATATCCAACCAACTGAAGGCTTCTCTCTTAGCCTCAATGGGAAGCAAGTCGGTGAAGAATTTAACCTAGCACCAAGCTCTCTGGATTATCGTACAGATGCTACTGCTACTGGAGCCTCACCAGATCCTTACGAGAAATTAATCTACGATGTCTTGAACAACAACTCAACCAACTTTAGCCACTGGGATGAGGTAAGTGCTTCTTGGAAATTGATTGACCGTATTGAAGAACTCTGGGCTGAAAATGGAGCTCCACTTCATGACTATAAAGCTGGAAGCATGGGGCCACAAGCTAGCTTTGACTTACTTGAAAAGTATGGGGCCAAATGGACCTGGCAACCAGATATCGCCTATCGTAAAGATGGACGTTTAGAATAATCAAAAACAATCCTGCAAGAATTCTTGCAGGATTTTCTTTTATATCAAACCTTCTAGAAGGCCTTTCATAAAGTTCTCAGAATTGAACTCACCGATATCATCGATTTTTTCACCAAATCCAATCAACTTAACAGGGATATTCAGCTCTTCACGGATAGCAAGAACGACACCACCTCGAGCTGTTCCATCAATCTTGGTCAATACAATACCTGTCAATGGAGTGATTTTTGAAAACTCTTTTGCTTGTACAAGAGCATTTTGACCTGTTGACGCATCAAGGGCAAGGAAGGTTTCATGAGGTGCTTCTGGAACGACACGCTTGATAATGCGACCAATCTTTTCCAACTCAGCCATAAGGTTGTCCTTGTTTTGCAGACGACCTGCTGTATCAATCATAAGGATATCAATCCCTTCAGCTACAGCACGTTCCATCCCATCAAAGACCACACTTGCTGGATCAGCCTTTTCTGGCCCTGTCACAACAGGAACATCCACACGACGACCCCATTCAGCTAGCTGAGCCACTGCACCCGCACGGAAGGTATCTGCCGCAACTAGCATGACTTTCTTGCCAGCTTGTTTGTAGCGATGAGCCAATTTCCCGATAGAAGTTGTTTTCCCAACGCCATTGACTCCGACAAAGAGCATGACGGTCAAACCATCTTGAAAATGGATTTGTTCATCGTAGTTGCCATCCTTCTCATAGAGTTCAACCAATTTCTCGATAATGACTCGACGGAGTGCGTCAGGCTTCTTAGCATTTTCGAGTTTGGCTTCATAACGTAGTTCTTCTGTTAAGTTTGAAGCGACCTGCACACCGACGTCGCTCATGATGAGCAGTTCTTCCAATTCTTCGAAGAATTCTTCATCGACAGAACGGAAGTTGGCAAAGAAGGCATTCAAACGAGCACCGAATCCTGTACGGGTTTTCTTGAGACTGCGGTCATATTTTTCCTGTACAGTTTCTTCAACCTGAGGAAGTTCTTCTTCTACTACTTCAGAAGCTAACCTTTCTTCGAACTCTACAGTTTCTTGGCTCTCTTCTTTTAGAATTTCTTCCGGCTCTTGGAATCGTTCCAGTTCATCAGATTCTGGCTCAAGCTCTTCCTGAGCAGTTTCTTCGACTGCTTCTAGTTCAATAACTTCTTCTGTCAAGATCTGAGGGGTTTCTTCTTGAGCAGGTGTTTCTTCCACTTTGTCTCTTGTTGTCTCTTCCTGAGAAGTTTCTTCGACTGCCGTTTGGTTTTCTTCAACCTCTTCTGACAAATCAAGATTTTCCAGAGCTTCTTTAACAATATCTTCGATTTTTGGCTCTTCTTTTTTTCCGAATAGACGGTCAAATAATCCCATATTCTAGTTCTCCTTTAGCACGTATTCTTCGATAGCCCAAGCAACGGCTTCCTCGTCGTTGGTCATGGGGGTAATGACATTGGCAACTGCCTTAACCGCAGGAACTGCATTTTGCATAGCAACTCCCAGACCTGCCCACTCAATCATAGAAAGATCATTGGCCTCGTCACCACAAGCCATCACTTGACTTTGATCGATTCCTAAGTGTTTAATTAATTTCGCTAAACCTGTTGCCTTGTGGACGTTTTTCGGCGACCATTCCAATAAGAGTTCACGCGATTTGAAGATTTCATATTGGTCAAACAATTCTGGAGAAATCTGTTGAATCGCTGCATCCAAAGGTTCTTGGGCAAAGGCAGTCACGCATTTATTATACGTCATCTGACTAGATAGATCCTCAAAAGCGATAGGTACGAAAGTCAAGGCTGGGTTGAACTTAGCATAGAGACTTTCTTGGTCAGACTGGATTTGATAGACTGTTCCTTCTGAAATAGCATCTAACGGAAGTCCGAGTTTTTCAGTTTCCTCATACAATCGTGCCACATCATCGATTGAAAAGACGGTTTTATCGAGAATCTCTCCAGTATTTTTCTGTACCAGACCACCATTAAAGGTGATGGTGTACTCGTCCTCCTGACCATCAGTCCCTAGCTCATGGAGAAAGAAATCCATAGCCTTCAGAGGACGCCCCGTTGTCAGTACGACCTTGATGCCACGGTCACGCGCAGCCTTGAGGACCGCCTTGGTACGATCTGTCAGCTTTTTATCCGTTGTCAGCAAGGTGCCATCCAAATCAAGTGCAATCAATTTAATATCTGCCATTACAAGCCCTCCATATAAGTCATCACTGACTGGTCCTTATGGTGGCCAATCACTGTCTCTGCTAATTCTAAAATCTCTGGTCGCGCATTTTCTGGAGCGATTGGATGCCCCACAACCTGCATCATGTGAAGGTCATTGAGATTATCGCCAAACGCCATAACCTGATCCATGCTAAGCCCCAGTTTTTTGGCTAGCTCAACAATAGCCACACCCTTATCAACGTAGTCCAAGACAATATCAATGGACTCAAAACCAGTTGTCATGGCTTTCACACCAGGAACATTTTCGTTGACCCAGGCCTCACCAGCTTCTATCGTATCTTCTGTAAAGTTCGTAGTGAATTTAAAAATCTCATCTGTGATATCTTCCAAACGTGATACTTTTTGAATGTTCTCATTGTAGTGACTACTTAACTTTAGATAGGTTTCATCCACTGTTTCCAATACATAACAAGCTTTTTTCCCTGTCAGAAGCATTTTTCTTTCATCAAAATAGGGTGATTTCTTTAAAGCTTCAAAAGTACTCAAGTAAAAGTCGCGAGACATCGTAGCCTCGTACATATTCTCACCATGAAACTCAACGTAGCTGCCATTTTCAGCTATAAAAATCACTTCGTCACGCACATCCGCAAATAGCTTTTTAAGGGACAAGATACCGCGACCCGAGGCCACTGCAAAATAAATCCCCTTTTCCTTGTAGGAAACAAGCAATTTTTTGAGGCGTTCCATATCAAACCGACCCTCTCCGTCCAGAAAGGTTCCATCCATATCGGTTGCTACAAGTTTAATCATAAAATCCTTCATACTCCAATTGATAAATCTACCTTCTATTATACCATAGATAAGTTTAAAAAGGTCCAGTACGGTAGGATAGCACTACTTTTTCGGAGAATCTTCAAAGGGCCTAAAAATTAGAATCGTAGAACTTTTTTCAGATAGTTTAAAAAGTTTGTATTCCACTATTCTTTTCTCTATAATTGAGAGAAAGGAGATGACTATGACAGAAATAAAACATGAAATTGATGCAAACTTTGCAGGCCGACTCAATATCCTACGCGCGGGTGTTCTGGGTGCCAATGATGGGATTATTTCCATCGCTGGAGTCGTTATCGGGGTTGCCAGTGCGACAAGCAATATCTGGATTATCTTTTTATCAGGTTTGGCTGCTATCCTCGCTGGTGCTTTTTCTATGGCAGGGGGAGAGTATGTCTCCGTATCCACTCAAAAAGACACGGAAGAAGCCGCTGTTGCCCGAGAACAATTACTCTTGGATAAAGACATCGAATCTGCAAAACAATCCCTCTATGCTGCTTACTTACAAAATGGTGAGTGTGAAACGTCCGCCCAACTTTTGACCAACAAGGCCTTTTTAAAAAATCCACTCAAAGCCTTGGTTGAGGAAAAATACGGTATCGAGTACGAAGAGTTTACCAATCCTTGGCATGCTGCGATCTCTAGCTTTATCGCCTTTGTACTGGGAAGCCTTCCTCCTATGATTTCAATCACCGTCTTTCCATGCGATTATCGCATTCCTGCTACTGTTTTTATCGTGGCCCTTTCCCTTCTTGTCACTGGCTATACCAGTGCTAAACTAGGCAAGGCACCTACGAAAACTGCTATGATCCGTAACCTCTGTATCGGACTTCTGACCATGGGAGTAACCTTCCTCTTGGGACAACTCTTTAGCATTTAAGATAAAGAAATACCTCGATAAATATCGAGGTATCTTTTTTACATTTGCACAATCTTGCGATAGCTTCTTGAGGTAATCATAAAGATCAAAACGTAGACGATGAGGAAGATGGCACAAATGGAAAGTGTAACGGTCAACATCATGGTCGCATCCAGCACGCCAATGACTTTTAGGATGAGGCTAAGCATATGATAGGCAAAGGCAAGGTGTAGGAAGGCAAAGAGCAATGGAAGGAAGAAAACAGTTAGAACCTGTTTGTTGATGGTTTGCTTGATTTGCTTTTGATCGAGACCGACTTTTTGCAAAATGATGAAGCGTTCACGATCTTCATAGCCTTCAGAGATTTGTTTGTAGTAGATAACGAGAACAGTTCCCACCATAAAGATGATAGAGAGGAAAATACCGATAAAGAAAACTCCACCAAAGAGAGCACTCACCTGCGCACTGCTATCAGCCAGATTACTTCCGAATACATAGCTTCCTTCTTTGTTTAATTCTCTATTAAAGTTGTTGACGAATTTTGAATAGTCATCTGCAATTTTAAGCTGCTCGTCCTCGCTAGCCGTTACGTTCATACCACCATAGTATTGATTAAAGATGGAAGAATTAGGATACTGGTCAAGAAAGGCTTTCAAGTCAGGAACAACCAGATAGTTATAGTCCGAAGTTAGAATATTGTACTGATTTGGGACATGTTCAAGAATAAAATCTTTTTTGATCTCTTCCTTTATTGTATAGGTCTGGTCATTTAGAGTCAGTTCTTTCTGTCCTTGAAGTTGCTTGTTTTTAGTAAACAATCCGACTTCCTTACCTGAAAGTGCAAGTTTTTGCCCCGTCATATTCTCGTAGTCTTTTTGATCAAAGACCATAAAAATAGTTTTCGGTTGAACACGATTTTGACCTTTCTCAAAAATGGTTAATTTCGTACCTTCTTGGTTTGCCACACCAAAGTTACTGTATGTAAGGACTTCTTTCTTTGTGACAGTCAATCCTTTATCGCTAGCATACTGATCTAGGAGTTTATTTATGTCTTCTTTTTCAACATTCTGTCCTGTAATTCCAAAATCATGTGGATTCATGACTTTCTTGAAAGTTTCAGAGCCTTTAAAGATACTCGTTGCAGCAGACATAGTCACCAAGACCATGGTTGAAAGAATAGCAATCGTTGCCAGGCCAACCGCATTTTTCTTCATACGAAAAATGAGATTGGATACGGAAATCATGTTGTTAGGTTGGTAATAGTAACGCTTGTTTTTCTTCAAGATTTGAAGGAAAACTGTGATTCCTGCATTGAAGAGAAGATAGGTTCCCAAAATTACCAACAAGACTGCTACAAAGAAAATCAGAACAGCAGAAAGTGGATTTTCAACTGTAACTGCTAGGTAATATCCAGCTCCCAAACTAATTAGACCTAGAATGGTTTGAAGGCCTAAGAAACGTCCTTTTTTCTCACCACTGGCCTTCTCACGAGAGAGCTGAAGGGCATTCATGCGTGCAATACGAAAGGCATTGATAAAAATCAAACCTAGGAAAATAGCTCCAAAAATAAGGGTAACTAGGATAAAGACACTTGGTTGGAAGGTCGCTACGAGCTCCACCTTCATATTCATTAGCTTCAGAAGCAGAGCAAAGATTAGCTTATCAAAGAGAGCTCCTAGGCCAAGTCCAGCTGTCAAGGTTAGGGAGCCAAAAATAAGAAGCTCCTTAAAGACCATGCTGATCAAATGGCGTTTTTCTAATCCTAACATGCCATAAATCCCTAGTTCCTTGGAACGGTTTTTCATGACGAAACTATTGGCATAAAAGACGATGATGGCAGAGGCAATAGTGACAATCACCATACCAAGACCAAGCGTCATGGAGATAGTCTCTCCCCCTCGAATCTTGCCAATATTAGGATTAAGTGTCAATGAGTAAAAGAGATAGGTGATGGTCACTGCTAAGAGAAAAGCTAAAGCAAAGGGATAGTAGAGTTTGCGATTTTTGATTAAGTTCGAAACCGCTAACTTATTGGTCAATCGAAACATACTAATTCACCTCGCTTGCCATAACAGTCAAAGTATCAGAGATTTCTTGGAACATCTGACGTTCTGTCTTGTCTCCACGGTAGATTTGGTTATAGAGAATTCCGTCCTTGATAAAGAGAACGCGCTTGGCCCTGCTAGCTGCAGCTGTTGAGTGGGTTACCATGAGAATGGTTTGCCCGCGCTCATTGATTTCATCAAAAACATCTAGAAGAGCTGCAGATGACTTGGAGTCAAGGGCTCCTGTTGGCTCATCCGCAAGGAGAATTTCAGGTTCTGTGATGATGGCGCGTGCTACCGCTACCCTCTGTTTTTGCCCACCAGAGATCTCGTAAGGATACTTCTCTTGTAATTGGTTGATGCCCAAATTTTCAGCGGTTACTACCAATTTTTTCATCATCTCCGTAATGGGTTTTCTAGATAAAACTAACGGAAGCAAGATATTGTCCTTAACAGACAGGGTATCAAGTAAGTTAAAGTCTTGGAAAACAAATCCCAACTTCTCACGACGGAAACTCGAAGCCTGGGAATTCTTAATAGTGGCTGTGTCGGTTCCGTTTAGGTAAACCTGCCCACGAGTTGGTTTATCCAGCATAGCGAGAATGTTGAGCAAGGTTGATTTCCCAGAACCAGACTCCCCCATAATGGCAACGTAGTCACCTTTTTCTACTGTAAAGTGAATGTCTTTGAGAGCCTCCACTTGGTTGCCTTGGAAACGTGTTTTGTAGATTTTTTGAACGTGTTTTACATCTAAAAGTGTCATTGTTATCTCCTTCTTAATATCCCATCAATTGAAACTGTGCTTGCATCATAGCGCATCCCAGTTGAACACGCTCGATATCTTTTTGACTTGGTTTTCTTCTTTTCTTTTGTAAAATTCTTTTCATGGTTTTGCTCCTTTGTTCTTTATGAATCTAGTTTATCGCAAAAAAAGACGGCTTGCCATAACCTAACCTTACAAAAGAGACTTTAATCTTACATTTTTGTAAGATAGAAGAATATCAAGCAATTTCTCTATCAATATTTTACCATAAAAGAAAGGCAAGAAGAAAACCCTTGCGGATGCAAGGGTTAAGGGTTCACTTCTTTTTCTGACTTCTTTGAGAAATAAGGAAAGTGTCTGTAAACTATTTCAAAATCAAACTCACCAAAACCGTCCATCATTGTCATCAATGGCTTCGGCTTCCTTGCGTTTGCGTGGTCCTGTTCCGTACATTTCTGCTTCAATCTCTTCCTTAGTTGGCAGGATAGAGGCGAGGATGATGTAAATTATCACGCCAATCCCAAAATTTGATATGGTAAAAATGGCAAAGAGAAAGCGGACTAGAGTTACATCAAAATTCCACTTGTCTGATAAACCAGCTAAGACTCCCGACACCATACTGTTTCGTTTCATTTTATAAAATTTGTTATTCATGATATGTTCCTCTTTCGGTATTCTTACAAGTAGTATAGCATGAAACAGGTTTACAAACATCGGTCCTTAGGCCGATTTAAAATGACAAGATTGCCACGGCAGACGCCACAGCGATAGCGTTTGGTATCAATCCTACGCTTGCGCTGATAAGTTTGCTGGCAAGATTGACACTGATAAACTAGGTAGGTACTTTGGTCTTTCAAAGGGGGAACAAAGCGCAGTCCATCTACTTCTTTCAAGAGTTCTTTAAAATCTCGGTCCTTATGTCGATAACCCTTTTTCTCAAAATAAAGATGATAGTGACAGAGTTCATGGCGTACGATTTTGCGAAAGACTTCCAAACCTAGTTCATTATAAACTTTGGGATTAAAATCCAAATGCCCATCTTTAGGGAAAAATCGCCCGCCTGTCGTTCGCAGACGAGAATTCCACTGGGCTTGGTGGGTAAAAGGTCTACCAAAGTCTTCGATGGAAACAGACTGAACGTACTCAGTTAGATTCATCTGGAGCGAGGAGCGACAGATTGACTTTTTCACGTTCGGTATCGATTTTCTTAACCCAAACCGTTACCAAATCTCCGACTGAAACCACTTGGCTGGGATGTTTGATAAATTTGCAACTCATGTGGGAAATATGAATGAGGCCATCCTCGTGAATCCCGATATCAACGAAGGCACCGAAGTCAACGACATTACGCACCACACCTTCCAGTTTCTGGCCGACTTTTAAATCTTTGATATCCAAGACATCTTGGCGAAGCACAGGAGCATCAAAAGAGTCACGGAAATCTCGACCAGGTTTGAGAAGGTCAGCAATGATATCTTTAAGGGTTTCTGGGCCAAGATTCAGTTCCTGTGCCATTTCTTTGACTGAAAGGGACTTGAGTTTGCTTTGAGCATCTTCATTCAAGTCTTTGATATCCAAGCGTTTGAAGAGTTCCTTAACCGCAGCATAGTTCTCTGGGTGAACTCCTGTATTATCAAGGATGTTGCTACTTTCAGGAATACGGAGGAAACCAGCTGCTTGCTCAAAGGCCTTAGCGCCTAGACGAGGAACCTTCTTGATTTGAGCGCGTGAAGTGATTTTTCCTTCTTCTTCACGGTATTTGACGATATTTTCAGAGATGGTTTTATTGAGTCCAGCTACGTGTGAAAGAAGAGCAGGACTAGCAGTATTGACATTGACACCGACCTGGTTCACCACCGTATCAACGACAAAGTCCAGACTTTCAGACAGTTTCTTCTGACTGACATCGTGCTGGTATTGACCAACACCGATTGACTTGGGATCGATTTTAACCAATTCAGCAAGCGGATCTTGCAAACGACGGGCGATTGAAATAGCCGAACGTTTTTCAACGGTTAATTCTGGAAATTCCTGACGAGCAAGTTCACTAGCAGAGTAGACAGAAGCGCCACTTTCATTGACGATAACATAGCTGACTTCTGGAAAATCTTTCAGAACTTCCGCCACAAAGGCTTCACTTTCACGACTGGCCGTCCCATTTCCAATGGCAATAATTTCTACGCCATACTGGCCAATCAGGTCGGTCAAGTCTCGCTTGGCTTCTTCAATCTGACGAGCTGAAGCTGGTTTAACAGGATAAATGACTTGAGTCGTCAGCATTTTCCCTGTTGCATCTACGACAGCAAGCTTGGCACCTGTACGAAAAGCAGGGTCAAAGCCTAAAACCACGCGCCCTTTCAGCGGAGCAACCAAGAGGAGATTGCGCAGGTTGTCAGAAAAGAGTTGGATAGCCCCTTCTTCTGCCTTCTCAGTCAATTCTGTCCGAATGCGTCGTTCGATAGCAGGCAAGACTTTTTTCTTAACTGACTGTTGAACAACTTCATCTATATAGGTATTTTTCACCTTGAAACGAGCAGCAAAGAAAGATAAGATACGGTCTGTCGCGTGCTCAAAACCGACTTTTAAGACGCCTAGCTTCTCCCCACGGTTGAGAGCCAAGGTACGATAGCCCTGCATGTTGCCAACAGTCTCTGAGAATTCGTAATAAATCTGAAAAACTTGTTTTTCATCAAGACTCTCATCCTTGACCTGCGAAGTGATTTTAGAGTGTCTCAACACTTCCTGATAGGTCAGTGAACGCAAAGTCACATCTTCCGATAAGGCTTCGACCAAAATATCAACCGCACCAGCCAAGGCTTCTTGACCAGTCGCAAATCCTTCACAGACAAACTTCTCAGCTTCTTTCTCCAAGTCAGCTACATCCTGCAAAATCAAGCGAGCAAGAGGAAAGAGTCCAGCTTCACGGGCAATGGATGCCTTGGTCCGACGTTTTTCCTTATAAGGAAGATAGAGTTCTTCAACGTCTGCTAATTTTTCAGCTGCCAAAATAGCTTCTTCCAATTCCTTGGTTAGTTTGCCTTGTTCTTTTATCTTAGCCAAGACAGCTTCTTTACGGTCGTTGAGATTTGTCAGACTTTTATCCAAGTCGATAATGGCCTTAATCGCCACCTCATCCAGACTACCAGTCATGTCCTTACGGTAACGCGCGATGAAGGGAATTGTCGCCCCTTCAACCGTTAAACTTAGAACAGTATCGATTTGCTTTAAGGTTACACCCAAATCTTGGGAGATTTTTTCATATTTTTTATCCATAAATCTATTATACCATAAGGAACATCCCTTGTTTCGTCCTACCCTTTTTTACCTCTTTGATTATCAAAATAATCCCTTTTCCACAAAATAATAGTATAATAGAGGTAACATTTAGAAACGAGGTGGGCCTATGGCTGTTAAATTTACAAAAACGGATGATTTGGACAAGATGTTTGAAGAATTCGCCAAACTTCCTGACTTAACACAAGTTACTTTCCCAGATGACAAAGACAAAAAAGAAAAAGTTGAGAAGAAAAAATAGATGACGATTTTCCAATCTCTTCCTCCTAGTATATTACAAGCTGGAGCTATTTTTCTCTCTATCATGATTGAAGCCCTTCCTTTTGTCTTGATTGGGAGTCTCATTTCGGGGTTGATTGAGGTCTATATCACACCTGATAAAGTTTATGAGTTTCTTCCTCGCAATCGTTGGGGGAGGATCTTTTTTGGTACCTTCATTGGCTTTCTCTTTCCTTCTTGCGAATGTGGAATCGTTCCAATTATTAATCGTTTTTTGGAAAAGAAAGTACCCAGCTACACGGCCGTTCCCTTTCTGGTGACTGCTCCCATTATCAATCCTATCGTTCTTTTCGCAACATATTCTGCCTTTGGCAATTCAATAAAACTTGCCTTTTTGCGAGCGCTTGGAGCCATTGTGATTGCTTTGGTGCTTGGAATTTTCCTCGGATTTTTCTGGAAAGGACCCATTCAAAAAGAGAATTCTATCGCTTGCCATGAACATGACTTTTCACACTTGGGTCCCGCTAGAAAAGTATTTCAGGTCTTCATACAAGCTATTGATGAGTTTTTCGATATGGGGCGTTACTTGGTCTTTGGCTGTCTCTTTGCGGCTATCGTGCAGGTCTATGTCCCGACTCGGATCTTGACCTCTATCAGCGCAAGTCCAGTCCTTGCGATTCTCTTGCTCATGTTTCTAGCCTTTCTCCTCTCTCTTTGTAGCGAGGCGGACGCCTTTATCGGTGCTTCTCTCCTCTCGAGCTTCGGCCTAGCGCCAGTCCTTGCTTTTCTGGTCATTGGCCCCATGCTTGATATCAAAAATCTCCTCATGATGAAACACTATCTAAAAGCACGTTTCATCTGGCAATTCATGGGCATCGTGACCGTGCTTGTCTTGCTTTATTCTTACGTGTTGGGGGTGATGCTATGATCCGATTTATCATTCTACTAGGTTATTTTGCTCTGACCCTTTATCTGCAGCTATCTGGCAAGCTCAGTCACTACATCAACCTCCACTATTCCTATCTAGTCTATATTTCCATGCTCCTTTCTCTTCTGTTGGCTCTGGTCCAATTCTACATCTGGATCAAGAAAATCAATTCTCACAGCCATTTGGAAAGTCGTCGAGCTAGACGAATCAGTATCCTTTTACTGTCACTACCTCTGTTGATTGGGGTTGCCTTTCCGACAGTAAGTTTGGACTCGAGAACTGTATCTGCCAAAGGTTATCATTTCCCACTTGCCGAGGGAATCAACACAGCCATTCAGGCAAGCGAAGGAACATCCAGTCAATACCTCAAACCCGATAGCAGTATCTATTTTTCCAAATCTGCTTATGAAAAGGAAATGAGGGCTACAGCTGATAAATACCTCGCCCAGCCAACCATTCAGGTTACAGACGAAAACTATATGGAGGTCATGGAAGTTCTCTATGACTATCCACAAGAGTTTGAAGGAAAGAAAATAGAGTTTACAGGCTTTGTCTATAACGATCCTAGCCATCCAGATAGCCAGTTCCTCTTTCGCTTTGGAATCATCCACTGTATAGCCGACTCTGGAGTATATGGACTCTTGACCAAGGGAAACTCACGCCAGTATCCTGACAATACCTGGATCACCGCTAGAGGAACCCTGACCCTCCACTACCATAAAGAACTCAAACAAAAACTCCCAACACTGGAAGTTGAGAGTTTCACAAAAGTAGACAAACCAGAAAATCCTTATGTCTATCGCGTGTTTCAATAAAAATGTAGCCTAAACAGGCTACTTTTTATTATTTAGTAAGTTTCTAACCTCTTGAGCACCAATCTGATCGCCAGCCTTTTCAAAAAGAGCGATAGCTTGTAAAAAATTTTCATGTGATTCTTCAGGATTTTGTATCGAACCAATCTCTCCTAAACCTCTATAAGCACAAGCTTGGGCAATCAAATCATCTGTTTGCAAAGCTTGTTTTAAGGACTGTTCCATATACATGAATGCTTCTACTACTTTCCCTAGCTTTAATCGTAAATAACCTTGCTCATAATTGTTAACAGAAGATTTGAGGGTATCCTCTGTAAAAGCTTCTTCAATGACTTTTTGCTCTCTTTCGATATAGAAAAGGGCTGTTTGAAATTCATTCATTTCACGATAAACCATGGCTAACTGATGATAGCCTATATGTTCATTTTCTGGGTCGCTTTTAGTTCGTGCTAAGTCAATGTAACGCTGATAGATACTTAAGCACTCGTTGTATTTTTGCTCTTCAAGATAAATATACCCCATCAAATTTAACAAACTAAAATCCGTGCAAGTTTCCAATAAAAAATCAGCTTCAACTAATTTTTTAGCCTCTTCAATCTTGCCCTCAAACAATAAATCCCATGCTTGATTCATACATATCCTCCTGCTTCTTACGTTGTATAGAAAAAAATTGACAAATCGCTATCAGACTCGTATTTTTTCCAAGCTAAACTGAAGCCATAATAATCTTCAAATTCAGGGTGCCAGTCATAATAAAGTGGGACACGACTATACTTTCTCGCTACAACTTCGTCTTCAAATTCTGGAGACTCCCCTGCAGTAATACCAAATTGAAGACCATTTAGTTCCCAAGTATTTCCCCAAACGTTTTCATCAGAGAGAACATCGATCCATCTAGAAGCATCAATATCAAAATCTGCACATAATTCCAGTTCATAGAATCTTCTACAGTTAATCTCTGAAGGTTTTATATAAAGGGCGCTATCAACTTGGTATTTTTTATCTTTAACTTGAATCTGTGTGATTTTCATTGGAATCGGAACTCCATTTAATTCTAACCAGAAATATCCTAAAGGAGTTTTGATACTATAATATGTTTGCTGAGAGTTGGCGTTAGCGTTTTTAGAGCAAACATCTAGAATTCTTCCTAGCTTTTTTAAATTTCTAAAAACGTTTTTCGAAGTGATTGGGTCGAAATGTGAATACCTACGAATGACACGTTTTAACTTTTCAACAGGAAAAGTGATATCCTTTGGTAGGGCATGATACTTCTGTACAACTAAAGCATTTTTTTCAGTATTTTCCTTCCCGACTGGGACAATAACAGCGTGTCCTATATGGATATTTGGGTCATCACAAATATAAGTATAACCATTCCCTCCCTCCTGAAACTCAACCACAACAAGATTTAACTCTTGATCTGGATCAAAGAGAGGCTCTACCTTTTCTACTTCTTGGCGCTCATAAAAAGTAAAGTGATCTCCATCCCCGTCTTCGCCAAAAACCATGAAACTGCCACACTCAGGGCACTTCCACATATAAAATGACGCTTCAGAAATATTATCATAAGAAATTTTATTATGGTCGTCAGCTTTATTTATGATTTCTTCAAACAACTCATCCGAATAAACTGAATAAGCATTCGGATCGGGCGCTCGGTGGTCATTCATTGCTTGCCCACATTTACATGTCCACTTACCCATAAAAAACCTCAGTCGTGGCCTAATTCTTCAAGGAAAAATTGATTTAGAGCTTTCCACTCTTTCTTTTCCTCTCTAACACTTTGAACGTATGCATCCAACTCTTTGATATTTTTGATGATGTAGTATTGGATTGGCATAATCGGATCAATTTCCATACCTTCAGGTCCCTTTACCTTGATATCAAGCAATCTTGATACATGCTCTTTCATCTCATCAGGAAGCAATTCTTTGACCAAATCGTCAAATAAAATTGGAGGAACAGAATGGTATTTTTCAATCCAACGACAGGCCAAAATGGGACGCAGCGCATAGAAATACTTTTTAGGTTTGACCTTGTCTCCTGAAAGATACTTATTCATTTGAGTTCTAGCAGTATTCAAGTAATGATACAGCATTTTCCTCTCAGAAAAATACTGGTTGGCAAGAGGACGCATGCGCTCGATAAAATCCGTTTGTTGATAGACAATTGGTGACTGTAACCATTCAAACAGTGTAGGATTTGACTTATAAAGGAGTTTTAAAGTCTTGTCTAAATCCCAACCACTCACATCCCAAGTATCGTCAATTGGTAGCTCGATAACATCACGCTGTTCATTTAAACGGAGATAAAAATCTTGCTTGTGTTTGTAGATAAACCGTACATCAAAGTCACTATCAGGAGACTCAAAACCCCAAGCACGACTACCAGACTCGATAGCCCATAAAACTCTGACACCATAATCACGCTCAATTTCTGCTAATTTTTCAGGTACCAGAACATTCATTTCTTCTTGCGTTTGCATTTATAACCTCTTATTATTTACGCTGCTTCTCCAGCTCGATCATTAATGAGTTCAATTGTTTGGACAATATTACGAAGTATAGGGAGTTGGTGTTGAAAGAGTAGTTGAACTGAACCATACGATTTAAACGGCTCTTGTGTTAAAACTTTAGTCTCCAAGCAACCATTTTCTACAATGTAATCTACAATCAATTTCACGAAGGAAATCTGCTTGGCATTGAGACTCTCATCCGATAAAAATTTAGAAAAAACTTGATTGGCAGCCTCTCTATCTAAACCAATAATTTCACGAACCAATCTAGGAATTGCCTTATTTTCATAATGTTGTTGGTAATCTGACTTGCTACCTAATTTTTCCCATAGCAATGTTTCAAGTGCAAGTAAATCTTGAGAGGTCAATTTTTCATTATGGTATAACTTAGAAATTGCTTCATCATCTAGATGAGTTTTCAAATAATGTTCAACTTTTTCATTATAAGATCGCAGGTCATTGACTTGTAAATATGGCTTAGTATCATGGACAGTGGAAAGAATGTGATCATCAAAATTGACATAATAGACTTTTCGGCTCGTTTTATCTAAGAATTGCAATAAATCTCTTAGAGAAAGGCGGATTTTTTCCAACTCAGACAAACTAACTTCTTCCCAAAATTCAGGTTCTTGTACTTTCCTGATAATTTCAGCCTGTGCAAAAACTTGTGATATATTGCCAACCCTGGCAAGAGCTTTAGCTGTTTTCATAACTTGAGATATATGGGAAGTTGCTGGCTTAGTCAACAGTTGTCCTAACTGTATCTGAAACAACCATAAATCAAATCGTCTCGCCATCTCATCCTCTTTATTTTCTTCAAATAGAATCGGAGAAAGATCTTTCTGGATTGTTTCACTTGTGACGGTCGTTAGATTTTGCCAATTTTCCAACTTTCTGTAAGTATAAACTGTATCTAAGACCATACGAACCCTAAAGTCTAACTCATTTAAGCTCACCATACGTTCATGAAGCTCTGATACGAGTTGTTGACGATATTCTCTAGCAAACTGATCATCTTGATAACGAAGCTCCTGCAGTTCACGAATCAAGTCCACCTTGATGTTAAACAAACGTTAAGTCAGAGAAACAATGTGACGACCATCTCCTTCTCTTGGATCAGCTTTGAAATAGTCAAAATTATCGCCATAATCAAATACCAAGAAATTTTCCTTATCCTGCTCAGGGCCGAATAAATCTTTACAAAGACGGGTTCCACGGCCAATCATCTGCCAAAACTTAGTTTTAGAACGCACTTTCTTGAAAAAGATTAAATTAACAACCTCTGGTACATCAATACCTGTATCCAACATATCAACAGAAATTGCAATTTGAGGGTATTTCTCCTTAATTTTAAAATCATCAATTAAGGTTTGATAATGCTTAATGCTATAATCAATCACTTGAGCATAATCGCTTCCTTTTTCAGGATAGCGTTCGTTAAAAATATCTCTGATGTATTCAGCGTGTCGATGGTTTTTAGCAAAGATAATGGTTTTACCAATTTCGTCACCTGAAGCTGTCTGAATTCCTCTTGTCATTAGTTCATCTAGAACAATTTCTACTGTTTTTCTATTGAAAATAGAGGTATTAAAATCCTCAGGATCAATATCTTTTTCAGAACTACCGTCTTCAAATTGACTATCATAATATTCTTTTTCGTCTTGGGATAAATCATCGTAATGTAGACCATCCGTTGGTAGTTTTAACTTAGTTTCAATCGAATGATAAGCTACTAAATAACCATCTTTTACAGCCTCTTCCAAATCGTATGCGTATGTTGGAACACCATTCTCCAAGTTAAAGAAACTATAGGTATTTTTATCCAAATCTTGACGCGGAGTGGCAGTTAATCCTACAATCCTTGCATCAAAATAATCAAAAATTGATTTGTATTTCTGATAAATAGAACGGTGAGATTCATCAATTATGATAAGATCAAAGTGCCCAACAGTAAAGGATCGTTGATTTATTTCTTCTTGATCACTAATCGCTCCTATCATAGTCGGATAGGTTGAAAAAACCATTCGACTAGATCGAGCACTATCTTTATCCTCTAAGAAATTACAAACTGAAAGATCTGGAAGTAATTTCCTAAACGAATCATAAGCTTGCTTAACTAGGGAAGTTCTATCAGCTAAAAAAAGAACATTTTTTACCCAGTTATGACGCGAAAGGATATCAACTAGGGAAACCGCTGTACGGGTTTTCCCAGACCCAGTTGCCATTACCAAGAGTGCCTGTCTCCGATTATTGGAGAATGCTTCACAGACACTTGTAATCGCATGTTTCTGATAATGACGTCCAGAAATGTCGTCCCTAATTTTGCTAGAAATATCCTCGAGTGGTTTTTGCAAGTGACGTCTTTCCATCAAAAGTTGCAACTCTTCTTGAGAGTAGAACCCTGCAATCTGGCGACGATTAACACCATCAAGTATGTAGTGCTTTAAACCATTGGTAATAAAGCAAATTGGCCTATAGCCGATTTGTTTCTCAAGAACTTCAGCATATTCCTTGACCTGCACCTCCCCTACTTCTGGATTCACAGATGCCTTTTTAGCTTCAACAATTGCTAGAACTTTCCCATTTTTACCATAAAGGACATAGTCACAGTATCCAGTTCCTTTACCATGCTTCAAACCATGAACGGCTACCTCAACACGACAGTTTTCCTCAAATGTCCAACCTGCTATACGGAGATCGATATCAATAAAGAGTTTTCTTGTCTCTGCTTCAGATAGTTGATCGATATGGAAAGATACATCTTGCCGTAGAGCTGCTGTTTCACGTTTTTCAGTATAAGTCTCTTGAATAGTTAAGGACTGACTAGCCATCTGTTCATCGAAATCAGGAAGATCTGGCAAACTGTTTTGTAATTTCGCCATAGATTGTGGCGTTTCTCGAAACTTGATGTTTGCTGAAAGTGGCAATAACTGCTCGTCGAAATAACGCTCCACAAACTCGTTACTGTAGCAATAATCAATAAAATTGACAAATTGATACAAATGGTGCAAAGCCAAAATCGCTTCTCGTTCCTTAATTTCTCCACCATGTGCAGCATGATTTCCCCATCGAATTAAAAGAACAATCTGCCTATGGAGTTCTGGATCCACAATCTCTCTAAAATCATCATCCCATACCAAAGAAGATAAGGTAGCACGATAGGGAGCTTCTAAATATGAATCGTGACTATATATCCAATGAACAGCCTGCTCAAGAGCACGACGCGCCATAAAAGCAGTAGCTACAGTAGATGTCGCAATCATATTTTCAGCTTCTATACAGGACTTTGAAAAAGATTCATACTCTTCGTTATTTAAAAGAAAATCAAAATTTCCCATTTTTCTCTCACTTTGAACAAATAGATACCTATATTATACTAGAATTCAAGCTATTTCTCCACAGTTTTATAACGATCTCACAAGCAAATTGTGATTTGTCGACCTGAGCTACAAATTCTGCGAATTCGTTTTGGAGGGCTAGAGGGGGGAGGGGGACAGAAATATCTTGTAATTCCTTTGCATTTATATTAGCTTGATTAACAGCACCTTTCGCGATGTTCCTTAGAAACTTCTTTGTACTAGGAAAGTTTAAAAATTCGGATAGATATCTAGAGTTTAAAATATTATTATTTGTTCTAATACGAATAATGTAACCTGCAATAACCATATCAAAATTTAATTCATAAATACATGTTTTCCCAACTAATTCAATACTATTTGTACGATTAAATAGTACATCCCCTTTTCTTACTACATACTTTTCTAAGTCTTTCTCTGGAATATCTATATATTTTAAATTCTGTATATTCAACTTACCATCTTCAGTTATATTATTCATTCTTAAATATCCATATTTACCATTAAGAGTGGCTGGTAAACTAGTACCATATCGGACTTCTTCAACTAATTCTCCTAGTCTTTTCAATGAAAAGTCATTTAATATAAACATCTCGTTAAATCGGGATTTTACAAGGTTTGAGAGTTCACTAATCTGCTTATTTCTATTTATTATTTGATACTCTAACCTATCCAATATGTCTACTATTGTATTTTGATTTTCTATAGTTTCAATATTAACTTTGGTTTTATTTAAATAGTCAGCTAACTTTAAATTAATAATTCCAGTTGTTTGATTTTGAAATTTTAACACCTTTTTTGTATCATAAAGATACTTCATTAAATAAAATATATATTTAGAATTATATTCTGGTTTAACTCTTAAAATACTAGTAAAGTTATTTGTGAAATAATCTTGATCTGTAACATCGAAATATACAACACGTCCAACCGGTTGATTTGGACTACCTCCTGATTTTTCAATTATAATATCACCAGTTCTTAGAATTTTGTCGCTGTTTTTATCTTTATCAATTTCACGACATACAATATTATCTAGATTTAGTCTTCCAGAATTTAGAAAATTTGAGGTTCTAATTACTGCTGTCGCCTCTCCTTTGCCACTATCTTCATTACCCCATTCACCATTTATAGATTTTTCAAATATATTCTGTAAAAAAATAATTGTCACGCAACCACCTCCTCGAAATATCGGGATTTGCAGTTAAGAGATGAATTTTTGGTGTGAATGTTTGACATTGCTTTGGTTAACCATGGCATAGGCCAGGGTTGTATCAATTTTGCTGTGACCAAGTAGTTTTTGGACTTGCTCAATAGGCATTCCTTTATCAATAGCCTTTGTCGCTAGGGTTCTTCTGAATTTATGTGGATGAACCTTTTGTATTCCAAGTTTTTGTCCTAACTTTCTCAATCGAATCTCGACACCAGCAATTCCAAGTCTCTGGGCTTTTCCAAGTAGCGTTACAAAAAGAGCTGGATGACTATCTTTTCTATCATTGAGATAGTTTCTTAAATGAATTTTCGTACGAGCATCAAAATATACGGGTCTTTCTTTTTTTCCTTTTCCAAAAACAACGCACTCTCTGTTTTCAAAATCAATATCAGAACGATTCAACTGGACCAGTTCTCCTACACGCATACCTGTTGATGCTAGTAGGTCAATCATTGCCAAATCTCTTAAATTTTCACAATTATCTCTCATAATTTCGAGATGTTCATCCGTATAAGTTTCTTTCACAGTTTGTTCTGTTTTAATTTTTTTTATCCTTCTAATAGGATTTTTGATGATATATTCCTCTTGCTCAAGCCAAGCAAAAAAAGAGGACAATATACGCCGAATATTGTCCAAATTCGCCTTACTACAATCCTTTTCAGACTGATAATTTGCTAGATAACTTCTCAAATCATCGGTTGTCAGTTGTGTCACAGACTCCTTAATATAATGAAACAAATTTTCAATTGTTCTCTGATAATAACGTATTGTTTTTGCACTACAGCCCTCCACCTGCTTAGCAGTGATGAATAATTGCAACAGATTATTATTAGAGTGCTTCTGCTTCTTTTTTCCATCCACTAGATGGCGCTCTAAACTCTCTCGCAATGCTAGTAATTGTTCATTATTTAAAAGGGGTAACATTTCTTGTATGATAATTGTAATTTTTGATTCCATAAATTCTCACTTTCATTATTACTCATCAATAAAAAGAGACAATATCAGTTTCTGCATTACAGAATTCTAATATTGTCTGTTTATTTTCTAATACTCATTCAAATCCAACATACTAGCTTATTTTTTCTCTGACAGAATGTTCAGAAACCCATTTAGAATAGCTTATCATTTTTTCATCAGTTAAAGCTTCTACCGCTATAGTCACACACATATCAACCGCTTCTTCCACGGAAACAGCAAAGTGATAACCATTTAATTGTAAAAACTTCACCAAAACAAAGAAAGCTGTTCGTTTATTGGCGTTGGCAAAGACATGCTTCTTTATCAATTGGACAAATAATATTGTTGCTTTATCAAAAATTGTTGGATAAAGAGGCTTGCCAAAAACAAATTGTTCTGGTAAGTTCACAATCATATTTAACGCTGAAGGACTAACTGTTTGAATTTGCTCATTTGGAGAATACCGTTGAATTGCTAAAGCATTGATTTTTTCAATTTGCTTTTCTGTTAGATAGACTGTCATTTTTCCACCAAAGCTTTGAAAACATCGTCGTATTCATCAAAAATTGTATCCAATTTTAAGTTAAAGGCATCATCAGAAACATAAGAGACCTGATGATCCAATTCTTCAGGAGTAAAGATAATTTCGCCACTTGGTAACAATTTTGCTTCGTATTTAACACCACTTGGAATATTGAATTCGCTTGGAATCGTAATGGTGATTGAATTTCCTTGTTTTCTTGTTTTTACGACCATCTGATTTCCTCCTTTGAAGTATTATAACAAATAATTACGGTAATTACAACGATAGTGTAAACTGCTATCTCAAATCTTAACCAAAATACTCCTGCATAAGTGATTTTTTCAAGGTTTCCAATTCTTCCAGAGATTTTTGAATTGCCAATTGTGATTTGTCGACCTGAGCTACAAATTCTGCGAATTCGTTTTGGAGGGCTAGAGGGGGGAGGGGGACAGAAATATCTTGTAATTCCTTTGCATTTATATTAGCTTGATTAACAGCACCTTTCGCGATGTTCCTTAGAAACTTCTTTGTACTAGGAAAGTTTAAAAATTCGGATAGATATCTAGAGTTTAAAATATTATTATTTGTTCTAATACGAATAATGTAACCTGCAATAACCATATCAAAATTTAATTCATAAATACATGTTTTCCCAACTAATTCAATACTATTTGTACGATTAAATAGTACATCCCCTTTTCTTACTACATACTTTTCTAAGTCTTTCTCTGGAATATCTATATATTTTAAATTCTGTATATTCAACTTACCATCTTCAGTTATATTATTCATTCTTAAATATCCATATTTACCATTAAGAGTGGCTGGTAAACTAGTACCATATCGGACTTCTTCAACTAATTCTCCTAGTCTTTTCAATGAAAAGTCATTTAATATAAACATCTCGTTAAATCGGGATTTGACGAGCAAGTTTAGCTCCTCTAATTGACATTTTCTTTTAGTAATAAGTCTTTTGATGACATTAAGAATACAGATAATGTTCTCTTGTTCTTCGGTACGTAACAATTCTAATTTTAGATCAAGTAATATATTTTTATTTAAATGAGGAATTGTTGCACCTGTTGAATGATACCGTAAATACTGCGATTTACTTTCCAAAAAAACTCCCAAATAATCTGATATAATCTTGTCTTTGTATTGTTCATTCTTTTTTAAGACCATAATAGTGCTACCAACAGCTCCCGATAGTCCATAGCCAATTGTTCCTGCATTAGCACCATCCCAAGCTATCAGAATGTCATCTAGAAGTGCTTCAGTCATATTTAAACTTTCAGTGAATTTTAGATTATTGTCATTTCTCAAATCATCTATCTGAATATAACGTTGACTTAGAGTCGTTTGTTCATTAAGTATAGTGGCTTTCTTACCCTTTTTCAGAGTTACCACTTCCCCCAACTTCACTTTTTTCATACATCCATCTCCCTACTTGAGTAATTCTTCTAACTCTGCTAAGCCAGCTTGAATTTCTTTTTCTAGATCATTGATTTTCTTTAAGATGACTTCTGTTGGTTCATACTCAACTTTTTCATACTCGATTTCTTTGTATTTATTGATTGATAGATCATAATCATTTTCCTTTATCTCATCAATTGAAACAAAGAAAGACTGGTCTGTTCTCTTACGTTCTGCTTCCTTTTCAAGTTGATGGAAACGTTGAATAATATCTGGAATATCATTATCACTGATCGGTTGTCGTTTATCATCCAAACTTAAACCATCTGCTTTCATATCGTAAAACCAGACCTTGTCCGTTCCACCATTTCCAGTTTTTGTAAAGATGAGAATGGCAGTTGAAACTCCAGCATAAGGTTTGAAAACACCGCTAGGCATTGAGATTACAGCATCTAATTTATGATTTTCAACAATTTCTTGACGAATTCCTTTATGGGCTTTAGAAGAACCAAAGAGGACACCATCAGGTACAATAACCGCTGCACGTCCCCCTGGTTTCAATGTACGCAAGAAAAGAGCAAGGAAAAGTAATTCTGTTTTTTTGGTTTTTACAGTCGCAAGGAGATCGTTTGAAGTTGAATCGTAGTCAAGTGACCCTTTAAATGGAGGATTTGCTAACACTAAAGTGTACTTATCTGCTTCTTCATTATCTTGAGATAGTGAGTCAAGATAACTAATTTGTGGATTTTCCACTCCATGTAGCATCATGTTCATTGCACCAAGTCTCAGCATAGTTGTATCCGTATCATTTCCATGGAACATATTGTTATGAAAATGGTTGATATTATCTGGATTGGTTTCCCATTCATCTTTTTTACGCTTTAAGTAACGGCTAGCAGATACTAAGAAACCAGCAGACCCCATAGCAGGATCTGAGACAATATCCTTGATAGTTGGTTGCATCAACTCAACCATCATATCGATGATGTGACGAGGCGTACGAAACTGTCCATTTTTACCTGCGGTTGACAATTTTGATAGCAGATATTCATAGATATCTCCAATATCATTAATTCCCTGTGTGTCACTATCAAAATCTATATCTGAATCTCTGGTTGGAAATTCATCTAATATAGAAATCACCTTTTGGAGCGTAGCTGGTTTATTAATTTGAAAGATGGCTTCACGCATATAACGTGAAAAAGCTGTATCGTCAGTATCACCCTTAAGATTCTTAATAAATGGAAAAATCTCCTGTGTCATTAAACGATAAACTTCCTGAGCATCTCCTATATTTTTAAAGGTTGACCAACGGTATTCAGGTTTGTCTTTTGGAAAAATTCCCTCATAAGAAATCCCTAGAAACTCAGCATCGCTTTCGCGTCCAAGCTCAACACTATCCAAATCCTTCATAAACAGAAGATAAGTTAATTGTTCAATATTTGTTAGAGGATTTGCATTTCCTTCAGTCCACAACATTTCCCACAGCTGATCAATTTTACTTTTTAATTCGCCTGTAATCATATAGTCTCTTTTCTTTAGTTTTTTAAGTTATGAATATCACTATTTTAACAGATTTTCAATCAAGCTTCAATTATGTTTCTCGCTATAAAAATTTCTTTCAAAAATAAAAAAGCAAACACAAAATATGGTTCACTTTTTTAAACTTTTCTACTCTCCATCCTTCCAGTTCCGAGCAATCTCTTCGTCTTTCTGGAGTTCGTCTACGAGCTCTTCGATGGAGTCAAATTTGACCATATCTCGGACACGGTCTAGCCAGTAGACCATGACTGTCTCACCATAAATATCATCTGAAAAGTCAAAAATGTTGACTTCAAAACGTGGCTCTTCTCCATCGAAAGTAACATTTTTCCCAACACTTGCCATTCCACGATATCTCTGACGTTGCACTTCGATATCGACTACGTAAACACCGTACGCTGGCATGTAAGTTCGGTCTCTTAGGACCAGATTGGCTGTTGGATAACCGATAGTACGCCCACGAGCATTTCCATGAACGACCATTCCGCGAGATGGGAGCGGAGTGCCGAGCAGATGATTGACTTCCTTTACATCTCCATCAAGAATTGCCTGACGAATCCGTGTAGAACTAATCTTGCCCTTTTCGTCTTCGACCGGAGGAACAATGATGATCTCTCCATCAAAATAGTCCTTCAGTTCATCCGCAGTTTTCTTATCAGAGCCAAAAGTATAGTCAAATCCTGCTACAATAATCGCTGGTTTTAAAGCTCGAACATAGGTATCAAAGAATTCTTGACCGGTTAGATTGGCAAATTTGCTACTAAAGTCCAGTAAGAATAGAGCCTCTACTCCATGCCATTTCATCTTGTGCTCCCGTTCCTCGTGATTGACGATATGGAGCATAAGCTCAGGTTGGTAAGGTTGCAAGGCAAGTTTTGGCGATTCTGTAAAGGTCATCACGACAACTGGCAGATAATCCTTCATCGAAGCCTTACTGGCCACTTCAAAGAGTTTCTGATGTCCCTTGTGGATGCCATCAAAATAACCTAGTACAAGGACTGTATTACCTGGTACTGCAATATCTTTTTCGTTCTTAATAGGTACTGTTGTAATCATGAAACTATTATATCATAGAGAAAGTCTTTTCGCTAAGAGGAAATCCCAAATGTCGTTTTTTGCGCCTGAACTGACCTTGATAGACAATTCAAGCTATGAGTTTTAAAAAATAGCACCTCCTAAGAGATGCTATCATTTAGTAACTAGTCTACTGTTTCTTCTAAATCTTTTAACTTAACCGAAACAATCTTAGACACACCTGATTCTTGCATGGTAACTCCATAGATAGAATCCGCTGCCGCCATCGTTCCCTTACGGTGGGTCACGACGATAAACTGACTATCCTTATCAAAGCGGTTGAGGTAATCCCCAAAACGTTTAACATTAGCTTCGTCCAGCGCCGCTTCTACCTCGTCTAAGATGACGAAAGGAATGGTCTTAACTCGGATGATTGAGAAGAGCAGAGCCAGAGCTGATAGAGCTTTCTCGCCACCACTCATGAGGTTGAGAGATTGGATTTTCTTACCTGGTGGTTGAACAGAAATCTCCACACCAGCAGTTAAAAGATCGCCCTCAGTTAATATCAAGTCTGCCTGACCTCCACCAAACATCTGTCTAAAGGTCACTTTAAAGGACTCACGAATCGCCTCAAAGGTTGATTTAAAGCGTTCCTTAACCTCATCATTCATCTCTGTGATGGTCTCAAGGAGTAGGTTTTTTGCAGACAGAATATCATCTCGTTGGCTATTGAGGAAATCTAGACGGTTGTGAACTTCTTCGTACTGGTCTATAGCGTCCAAGTTGACAGGGCCTAGTGAGCGAATAGCCTTCTCTAAATCCTTAACCTCTTGCTCTGCCAGATTGAGATCTTCCAACTCATGTGCTTTTTCTAGAGCCTCAGTGTAGCTGATCTGGTACTGGTCAGTTAATTGAGCTTGTAGATAGCGCAAGCGTTCGCTGACCTTTTCCTTCTTAGCTTCAGCACGTGTTTGCTTGCGAATCCACTCCTCATTCTGCTGGCGAGCCTGATCCAAATGGCTGGCAATATCATCCAGTTGACCCTCGATATCATCCAACTCAAACTGCTTGCGTATCAAACCTTGTTGGAGGTTTGTTTTCTGAGTTTTGGCCTCTTCCGCCTGCTGACTTAGCAAATCCGTATCCACTTTCTCAAGATTATCAACCTTTTCTTGGAGGAGGCGTTGAATCTCCTCTTTTTCGATATCCAGATTATCCAGTTCCTTGTCTAAGCGTTCAATATCAGTCACTTCGTACCGCTTTTGTCCTTGCAGTTCTGACTTAAGCAAGCGTCCTTGCGCTACTTGTTCCTGCAAGTTTTGATAGCGTTCTTGAATAGCATTTTTATTAGACTTAATCTCTTCAATCTCAGCTTCCAGATTTTGCTTTTCACTGGTGATAGTAGCAAGGCGCTCTTGGCATTTTTCCTTATCCGCTTGCCAATCTCCTTCAGTAAGGCGATTTAATTCCTCTTCTTGAAGTTTCCAAAGAGTTTCTAACTCTTCCACTTGCTGACTAGTTTGCTGATAAGCGAGGGACAAGCCTTGCTCCTGTATACGAGCTTGCTCCCCCTGAGACTTGATGGTTTCTAATCTTTCAGTCAATACCGCCATCTCATCTTGCAAGGTCCTCAAACTCGCTTCTTCTGACCGCAAGTCAGCTTCTTCTTCAGCAATTTCTTTTTGTAATTGCTCCAGCTCAGGCTTGATGAAAATACTATTGTTTTGACGATTAGCACCCCCCGCGTAGGAACCACCTGTACGCAACTCTGTCCCATCCAGTGTCACCATGCGAACCTGATAACGAACTTGGCGAGCTGCCGTACGCGCGTGGTCTACTGTGTCAAAGATAGCCGTCGTAGCTAACAAATTCTTAAAAATGGCTTCTAATCTCTTATCAAATGACACCAACTCATCTGCCATACCCAGAAATCCTGGACTTGCTGCGATAGCATCTTGATTCTGACTAGAAATGGTACGAGCCTTGATAGTCGTCAATGGAAGAAAGGTTGCACGACCAGCTCTGTTTCGTTTGAGGAAATCAATCGCCTTGGTTGCCGCGTTTTCATCTTCTACGATGATATGTTGACTACTAGCTCCAAGCGCAATTTCTAGGGCAGTTTGATAATGCACATCAAAGGTCAAATGTTCACTGACTGCACCAACGATCCCACCAAGGCGTTCTTTTTCTTGGAGAACACTCTTAACCCCCGCATAAAAATTACTATGATTTCTAAGGATATTCTCTAAACTCTGGGCTCGAGCCTGCTTGTTTTTGAGACTATCCAGACGATCAAAGAGTTGACTCTGCTGGGCTTGGTAAGAAACTTTCTGTTCCTCTTGTTCCTTGGCACTAGCTTGGTAGTCTGCCAATAATTTCTGAACTTTCTCCTTGGCAGTTTCAAGCTCAGCCTGCTGTTGACTGGCCTTCTCTTTGGCTGTAGCCAGCTGTTCTTTCAATTTCTCAAGTTGGTCTGCTTGTTTTTGAGATAGCTGACGGCTGTTCTCTAGTTCATTCTCGATGCGGGTCAGTTGGTTTGAGACATCCGCTTCTTCTTGTAAAAGGGCCACAAAACGTTCACGCAGGAGCTCAATCATCTGGTCAGGATCATCTGAAAAAGCCAACAACTCCGCTTCTAGGCGATTGAGTTCCTTATTATTTTCAGCTAGACTTTCCTCTAACTGTTCCAAATTTCCTTCTTTTTCAGCTTTTTCCTTACTTAGAGCCTTTCTCTTATCTTCTAGAGTCGCCAAACGGACTTGTGACTCTTGTTGATTGAGGGCTACTTGCTCAGATTCCAGTTTGGATAGGGCTAGTTTTCGCTCTAAGTCACTAATCAAACTAGTCAAATCCATTAAGCTTCCTTGGTCTTTAGCCATTTCAACTTGGAGATCTTGGCGTTTCTTTTTAAGAGTTTGATTTTCCTCTTCTAACTCTTCACGCTTTTGGTAATAGCTAGTCAAAAGTTCCTGAACCTGCGTTAGCTCTTCTTCTGTTAACTCTAGTTCAGTCTTGTTTTCCTTGATTTGGGCAACCAGTACATCCAAGTAAATCGCCTTACGTTGACCATCCAAGTCTAGAAACTTACGAGCGTTCTCGGCTTGTTTTGCAAGGGGCTTGATTTGATTGTCCAACTCGTAGATAATGTCCTCTAAGCGGTCGAGATTGTCTTGAGTTTGTTGCAGTTTGCTCTCTGTTTCTTTTCGACGAGTCTTGTATTTTAAAACTCCAGCAGCTTCTTCAAAAATAGCTCGGCGTTCCTCTGGCTTGGAATTAAAAATCTCCTCAACCTTCCCTTGAGAGATGATGGAGAAGGAATCCCGTCCCAAACCGGTATCCAAGAAGAGGTCATGAATATCACGCAAGCGAACTTTCTTGCCATCAATTCGATACTCGCTATCTCCACTACGATAGATATGGCGTTCTACCTTAATAACTTGCCCCGCATCCTTGATAAAACCATCTTCATTGTCCAAGGTCACGACAACAGAGGCATAATTGAGTGGTTTGCGACTTTCTGTCCCAGCAAAGATAACGTCAGGCATCTTGCCACCACGAAGGCTCTTAACACTGGACTCACCCAAGGCCCATCGCAGGCTTTCTGTGATATTTGACTTACCAGAACCATTTGGCCCAACGACAGCTGTCACACCTTGGTCAAAAACGACCTTGGTCTTGTCAGCAAAGGACTTGAATCCCTGAATCTTAATCTCCTTTAAATACATGAATCCAGCCCTTTCTCAACTGCATTTTTGGCGGCCTCTTGTTCTGCCAATTTTTTAGAACGGCCTTGACCTTTTCCGATACTCTTGCCCTCAACCAGAACTTCTACATCAAAAACCTTGTCATGGGCAGGTCCCGTCTCAGATGTCACCTGGTAGCGAATATCCACATCTCCATTGACCTGGAGCAGCTCTTGCAGGTGTGTCTTGTAATCCTTAATCATTTCAAAGTCACCTGCTTCAACCTTGGGAATCATGACCTGATAGATGAACTCTTTTACTCTAGCAACATCCTTGTCCAAAAGTAATGCTCCCAAAAAGGCTTCAAAGGCATCGCCAAGAATGGTGTCACGATTGCGCCCACCAGACTTTTCTTCCCCTTTTCCTAGCTTGATAAACTGATCAAACTGGCAATCACGCGCAAAACCAGCCAAACTCTCCTCACGGACAATCATAGCACGGAGTTTAGACAAATCTCCCTCTGGTTTCTTAGGATATTTCTTATACAGATATTCTGAAATCAATAATTGCAGAACAGCGTCTCCTAAAAATTCCAAGCGCTCATTGTGTGAAATTTTTAAGAGGCGGTGCTCATTGGCATAACTCGTATGAGTAAAGGCCGTTTCCAGTAAGTTTTTGTCTGCAAATTCGATTGCAAAACGCTTCTTTAGTACAGTTTGTAATTCTTTCATACCAACCTCTTTCTAACTGATAACAGTCTCTTTTATTATATCAAAAAAAGCCCCCTGAGTCACTTTAAAACGGGACTAGAGAGGATTTGAGTATTTTTTAGAATAAACTTTTCAATTTTAGGAGCAAACTTGGGGAGAGATAAAGAAAAAAGCCTTATTTAAGGCTTTCATAGGCTATTTACATCCACCCTGAGGGAATCGAACCCCCATCTCAAGAACCGGAATCTTACGTGATATCCATTACACTAAGGGTGGAAACTTGTCTTATTATAACAGAAATTTGCTCTAATAACAAGTTTTTTATGGGTAGACTAAGCGTCCGTTAGTGTGAAGCATCCCCGTTCCAGATAGAGTTTTTCACGATAACATAATCAACGTGTTTAAGGTCAGCAACTTTTCGTCCACCTGCGTAGGAAATGGCACTTTGCAGATCCTGCTCCATCTCAGTAAGGGTGTCTTGCAAATGTCCTTTAGCAGGCAGTAAGATGCGTTTGCCTTCCACATTTTTGTAAGCGCCTTTTTGATACTGTGAAGCTGAACCATAGTATTCTTTGAACTGTTCCCCATCAACTTCGATCGTTTTCCCCGGGCTTTCGATATGTCCTGCAAAAAGGGAACCAATCATGACCATGCTGGCACCGAAACGAATAGACTTGGCAATATCACCATGAGTACGAATCCCACCATCAGCGATGATCGGTTTACGCGCAGCCTTTGCACACCAGCGTAGGGCAGCCAATTGCCAGCCACCTGTACCAAAACCAGTCTTTACCTTGGTAATACAAACCTTACCAGGACCGATTCCAACCTTTGTTGCATCCGCCCCAGCATTTTCCAATTCACGAACAGCTTCTGGTGTTCCCACGTTACCAGCAATGACAAAAGTATCTGGTAATTCTTTCTTGATGTGTTGGATCATAGAAATCACGCTATCCGCATGACCATGAGCAATGTCAATCGTGATATACTCAGGAGCATCAGCCTTGAGTTGGCTAACAAAATCATACTCGTAATCCTTGACACCGACTGAAATAGAAGCAATAAGCCCTTGATCGTGCATGCGTTTGATAAAAGGAATGCGCCCAGCCTCATCAAAACGATGCATAATGTAGAAGTAGCCACCTTTAGCCAGTTGTTCTGCTACGTTCTCATCCAAAATCGTCTGCATATTTGCTGGTACAACAGGTAGTTTGAAAGTGTGATTTCCAAGTGTGACACTCGTGTCTGCTTCTGCACGACTTTTAATGACACATTTATTTGGGATCAACTGAATATCTTCGTAATCAAAAATTGGAAATTCATTTAACATATCGATGTCTCGTTTCTTTTGTAATGACCTACCTATGCTTGCGCATCCCTACGTCTTTTACGACGTTTCCTTGATTTATTATAAATCAAGGTACAGATTTTGTCAAATATTTGTAATAATCACATCATATCGTTCGGAAATTACTTGTATAAATAGCAAAAGGAAGCGGTGAGATTAATTTCTCCCAACTTCCTCATCAATAATTGCTTTAAACATTTCTGCGGAGTTTTCCATCATTTCACAAAATTCACTATAAGATGAAGCCTTTTGAGGGATTTGGATAGACCACTTTTTAAGCAAAACTCCGTACCCCGCTACTTCTCCTATCTCACTATTTACTGACCTCTCTATACTAGGAAAAATCAATCCAGCTTTCTCAGCTTTTAAAATATAAGAATAGGAAATCAGCTGGAATAAGTCCTCACGGTTGATTCCTTTTTCAGTGAACTCCAGTTTTTTATATTTTGCATCTAGAACAATCTTTCGTTCTCTGTCATAAAAATCTGGATATACTTTTCGATCACGCCTTTTGCGATTTTCATGATTTTTATCGTTTAAAAATACTGAAATTCCGTCCGTCTTATCCTTATTTCGTGGATGGATGAAAACTTTTGGCAACAAGGTATAAACATACTCTTCCCAAAGCCAGGCAACATCAAAGAGAATACCATGTACCCTTTGGGCTTGGGGTCCAAGACCATGCTTTTCTCTACTCAGAATCATCAAGCAGAGTTCCTGTAATTTTCTATACTCTCTGAAATAGGCGTGTCGGATGGGTTTGATTTTATTCATTCTGATAATCTTGGCACGATCAGCTAGTTTATAAGCTGGAGTTACTCGCACGATTTCTGCCATATTTTCACGATTACTATCGAGTAGTGCTCCAAAACTTTTTTGAGTCTTTATGTACTCAATCGTATGCCGAATCAACTGCATGAGTGGATTATCATAGGTGAACTCTCTAGTGGTATAGGCAATATTTCCCGTAAAAGGGAGATTTTTTTTCAGATGATTTCCAACATCTAGTACACCCTTTACATGACTATCGTTATGGAAAAATCGCTGGTATTCCTTATAAAGACCTTTTCTGAGAGCAGCTTGCAGATACTTTGGAAAGAGGTAAACCAAGAGTTGATAGAGTTTATCTTCAGGAGATAAACCGACATCCAAACTATTCAGATTGATATTGAGAACCTTTTGTAAAAGATAATGTAAAAAATGGTCGTTACTTTCATCAGAAAAACGAGAGGAAATCGTTAATCTTTCCTGACCGCATCCCAGAAAACCAATCACATTGCCTGTCTTGATTTCCTGATTAACTGTTTCCAAAATCTTTTGGTCCTTGTCTAAATCAGGAGAATTCATCAAATCATTTGGAAAAATAAAAATATTGTCCTCTTGAGATAGGTTATCTAGTGTTCTATCAAGGAGCGCTTGACTTAGGTTGGGAAATTCTGCGACAAAGTCTTCTCTAGCAATTCTATGCTGATTATCAGTTATCCGCATTATCATCACCAGTATCTTGCTGAACTGTTTGCTCGTTATTTGTCAGATCAAATGCTTTTTTCAATGTATCCAGAGTTTCGGCCTCTTCATAAGAACCACGTAAGTAATCTTCCAATAGAGGTTTGAGGTAATCAGACCAGAGTAACTCATAGTCAAAATCCACATCCTTCAACTTAAGGAAATAACTTGGTCCGATATGATAATGACTATTTAGCTCCTGAACGTTTTCGATAGCAGCGTTCAAATTTCTAAGACGAAGTTTTGCTTCTTCTGCATGGATATCTAGTTCTTTATCCAACATAGCAACTTGACTTTCAGCAGTAACTTCAACAAAACGGAAACGACGACGCATAGCAAAATCAAAGGTATCTACTGAACGGTCAATATCATTCATAGTTCCAATGATGTAGACATTCTCAGGAATATAAAACTTGTCATCCGTCTCATGTAAATTAGCATACTGGGTGGAAACACTCCCCTTTTCACCACGATAACCAGGGTCAATAGAGAAAAAGAGTTCACCAAAAATCTTAGAAATCTCACCACGATTGATTTCATCGATGATGAAAACGAATTTCTTGTCTGTGTCAATCTCTGTTGGAGAAATATAATCTTTCAGACCAAATCTTTTCTTTAAAGTTTCTAGGACTTTTTTTCCTTGATTACGATAATAAGGCTGTTTCAGATATTTTTCATCTTTATAGAGTTCATAAACATAAGATTTTGTTAAGCAAGTTCCTTGGGCTTTAGTTTCATAATTGATATTAAAATTATTTCTACTATTTACTGTGAGATAGGAAAATTCTGTCAAATATTCTTTTTCATCTCTGCTATTTACATATTCAAGATAAAGATCCCACGCTTCCTCAAAATTATCTTGGCCTCCAGTTTTCTGAGCTTCTTTAGCCTTCTGGCAAAACTTCTTGAAAATACCATCTTCTAGCTTAAACTCGATAGCTCCATCACCATTTGATACAGGTCTCAACCCCTCTACAAAATCAGTATAATCATAGGATGGATGAAATTGTACAAAGCCGATTTGGTCTTCGTTGCCACCCGTTAATTCTTTAGCAATTTCTTTAGTAAGATAAGTTTTTCCTGTGCCAGGAGCACCTCGAAGAATGAAGTTTTTGGATTGTAATAATATATTCTTATACTCGTTGATATTTTCTGACATGTTTATCTCTTCCTTTTCTGATTCTCTATAAAAACTAGTGAAATTATCATAAAACTCTTTTAAAATATCGTTAGGTTCAGCAGTTGATTCCAACTCTAAGTCCTTGACAAGGTATTTATAATCTAAATCTTCATCTCGATTATTACTATACCATTTTACTATTTTAAATTCTGTGAGTTTAAATCTCTGAAAACCACACCTTATATTTATCCATGAGTTATCCATGTCACTCAGCCGATAACCAAAGTAAGGTGATTTAATATATCCATTACCACTCTTTGGACCAAAATGACCTGTGTTAAGCATTTCAACTTTGTACGGAATACCCTCAATAGTCAGTGCAGGGTAAATCTGTTCAGCTCCATCTAATTTTTGAGAACGTTTAATTTCTATATCTTTTGAATTATAGATATTTGATTGATTCACAAATTTAGACAAAAACTCTCTGAAGACTTTATAACACTCTGATTTAATTCCACTTTTTACAAACTCATAAGATTTATTTATAAAAGGTAAAATATCATTTAATGAATTTTCATCCTCAATAAAATACTCAGCATCAAGTGTCCAACCGAATGAATCAGGCTTCTTATTAAACAACAAAATATCTGAATCATGAAGACTCTTAGAGAGAACGGCAATCTTTATTCCTTTATTTTGAAAATTAATTTCTATAAAATTTTGTAACTTCCCTTTCCTATTTTTAACCTGAAAAGAAATATAACTTTTTGTTTGATTTTCAATTGCATCTGGGAATTCTTTTTTTATCCTGTCAATGAAAGTTTGTTTTGAAACCATTGTGTTTTCCTTGCCTATTAAAAATTTATTGTTAGACGTAAATTATATTTGTTTCGTTCAAAGTAAGATATTTTACTTTGAACGAAACCACATCCTATTAATATATATTCTGCATCTAGCATATCATATCTATTAAAAAAAGAAAAGAAATTCTAAAGAAAAAGCCCAGTGTAGAGAACTTTATTCCCTCATAACACTAGACTTCTTTTTTTATTTTAATAATACTCACCTTGACGGTAGTCCCATGAGTTAAAGGTATCTGACAGGTGCATCATGATTTTATCAATGTCAAGCCCTTTGCGGATCACAACTGGAGCTGGTGAGATTGAACGGTCTCCTCCTTGTTCTGGGATGAGCTTACCATCTTTATCAACCATAGATACCATCACACCTTGCTCGTAGCGAGTTTCAATCGTTTTGTCAGGTTGGATAGATGCCACATAGTCGTCTGCTTCGATGACAAGGTCCACTGCTCCTTCGATACGTTGACCGATACCTTCCACCTTACCACGGTTTCCTTTACCAGATGGGTTAGCTGATGAGGCATAGACCATTTTACCTTCTTCCCAAAGTTTAGCAGCCAACTGTTCACCAGCTTTACCAAACTTGATGACAAAACAGCTAGTACCACGAACGTCTGTCATGAGCTCCTCACGGCCATCACCGTATGCTTTCAATTTTTCAAAAGCTTCTGGTTTCCATGGAAGGATACAACCGAGGAGAATGTCTTCGTCCCAATGTTTTTGGTAGAAGGCTTCAATTTCTGGGTTGAGTTGTGCTAAAGCGCGAAGCTCATCCATGCTACCACAAAGTACAACACCTGGTTTGTTACGGTTACGCTCTTTAGCTTCAAATTTGCGTTCAAGACCTGCCTTATCGCTCGTCATGATAATGTAACCAACTTTAGTAGGACAAACGATACATCCGCCCTCACCTTTTAAAATGTCATAGCCTTCTTGTGAAAGTGTTCCGTTCCATTGAATGTGTTTTGTCATAGTTCTATAGTTCCTTTTCTATTTTTCTTTTAATCCTGCCAGTAGGCCGGACGTTGTTTTTCATAGGCAGCAATCAAATCTTCATACTGCAAAGTAATTCCGATATCATCCAAACCATTTAAGAGCTTGTGTTTCCACTCGCTATCTATTTCGAAAGTGAATTCTCCAACTGGTGAGATGATTTTTTGTTGTTCCAAGTCCACAGTTACCTGGTCAGTCGGTTTGAGTTGGGCTAGCTTTTCTCTAACCTCTCTAGGCTGAACAATGGGCAACATGCCATTATTGAGTTCATTATTGTAATGAATATCACCGAAAGAACCTGCAATCACGACCTTAAAACCATAGTCGGCCAGAGCCCAAGCTGCGTGTTCTCTGGACGATCCTGCGCCAAAGTTGTCCCCTGAGATAAGAATACTGGCTTTACGGTATTCTGGTCGGTTAAAAACAAAGTCTGGATCCTCAGTATAGTTATCGTCCAGATAACGCCAAGCATACATGAGGTACTTACCAAAGCCTTTTTTATCAATTAACTTGAGAAACTGCTTGGGGAGTATTTGGTCGGTGTCGATGTTATCATTCATGAGAGGAACGGTCGTTCCTGTATAAACTGTAAATTTCTCCATATCCTCTCCTTACTGGGCTTCTGGCATTTGTCGAACATCTACGAAACGCCCTGCGATAGCTGCTGCCGCTGCCATGGCTGGACTGCAGAGATGAGTCTTAGCGCCAAATCCCTGTCTGTCTTCAAAATTGCGGTTACTAGTTGAGGCACAGTGAACACCATCAGGGACCTTGTCAGGATTCATCCCTAGGCACATAGAACAACCTGGGTCTCTCCATTCAAAGCCAGCATCTAAGAAGACCTTATCCAAGCCCAACTTCTCAGCAGCTCGTTTGACAGGACGAGAGCCTGGAACCACGATAGCCGTTAAGTTGGGAGCAATTTTCTTCCCTTTGACAAATCGCGCAGCCAGCTGTAAGTCACTGAGTCGAGCATTGGTACAAGACCCGATAAAGATATAACCTAGTTCAATATCCGCTGGCTTTTGGCCAGGCTCCAAGTTCATGTAATGATAAGCTCGTTCATCATTCATATCCTTAATTTCTGGAAAACTACTGTCAAAGTCGACGCCCATAGCAGGATTGGTTCCCCAGGTCACCATAGGAGCCAAGTCTGAGACATCCATCCGGATAACCTTATCATAGACAGCATCATCATCGCTGACAAGCGTCTTCCAGTCAGCAACCGCCTCCTCGAAAGCTTCGGGAACGCATTCCCGTCCCTTGAGATAGTCATAGGTAGTCTGGTCTGGATTCATAATTCCCATCTTGGAGCCAAACTCGATGGACATATTGCAGATGGTCATTCTCTCTTCCATGGTCAGTGCATCAATTGCTTGCCCACGATATTCCACCACATAGCCAACACCACAGGCAACGCCGTACTTGGCAATTAAGGCGAGAATGTAATCCTTAGAATAAACTCCTTTTTGAGGAACACCAGTGAATTCTACCAGCATTTTCTTGGGTTTAACTTGCCAGAGTGTCTGAGTAGCAAAGACATGCTCAACCTCACTGGTCCCAATCCCAAAGGCGATAGCTCCGAAAGCTCCGTGAGTAGCTGTGTGACTGTCTCCACAGACGATGAATTTTCCTGGTTGGGTCCGTCCTGTTTCTGGACCTACCATGTGAACGATTCCCTGCTTTTCAGAACCGTGGGCCGCATGTTCAATCCCAAACTCCTCAACATTTTCAGCAAGCTTATCAATTTGGGCCTTAGAAATAACATCTCGAATATCATAGATGTTGACCGTTGGTACATTGTGGTCAAAGGTTCCAAATGTCAAGTCTGGTCGTCTCAATCTGCGGCCTGCATCTCGTAATCCTTGAAAAGCTTGGGGACTAGTCACTTCATGAATATAGTGCTGGTCCACATACATGAGTTGGGGCTGCCCTTCTTCTCCTGTGATGACATGGCGGTCCCATAATTTATCAAAAATTGATTTTCCTGCCATCCATTACCTCCAAATAAAATATAAGGCTACTAGCGTGGTCACCATCCCGAGAAACCAAACTGTTTTAAAATACCATTTTCTAGTCTTGTGATGAAAGGTGATTCCTGCCAACCAGGCACCAAAACCACCACAAGTAAGGGCTAAAATGAGTAAGATTTTCTCTGGGACGCGCCAAGCACCTCTTCTTGCCTTGGATTTGTCAATGCCATAAATCAAGAAAATCAGCAAATTCCAAATCAAGAGGGCAAGCGTGATTCCTTCATTTATCTTCATAATCTTTCAATGATGGCTTCTGTCATTTCCTTAGTCGAAGCCTGTCCTCCAATATCTCTTGTTAAAATGCCAGCCGCTAAACTAGCTTCAACAGCACGCTCGATACGCTCTGCATCCTCATAACGTCCAAAACTGTCTCTCAACATCATAGCAACTGACAAAATCATAGAGATAGGATTGGCAATTCCTTGACCTGCAATATCAGGCGCTGAACCGTGAATAGGCTCATAAAGACTTGGCCCCTTTTCAGAATGACTGGCTGATGGCATAACACCAAGAGTGCCTGATAGAACGCTTGATTCATCAGATAAGATATCTCCAAAAAGATTTTCCGTCACGATGACATCAAACTTGGCAGGATTGGTAATCATGATCATGGCAGCTGAGTCCACCAACTGGTGCTCCAAGGTTACATCTGGAAAATCTTGCGCAACCTCCTCAGCTACTCTGCGCCAGAGTTTTGAAGTCGCTAGAACATTTTGCTTATCGATACTAGTAACGATTTTTCTGCGATTTCTTGCAATTTCAAATGCCTTGCGAATAATCCGCTCTAATTCTTCGTAGCTGTAGTCGTTGATATCACGCGCTTTCCGCTCTTCAAGGATATGATCTCCAAAGTAAATCCCACCTGTCAACTCACGTACCACGACAAAGTCTACACCAGCAATTCGTTCCGGTTTGAGAGGTGACAAATGCTTGAGACTATCAAAAATCTTAACAGGGCGAATATTGGCATAGAGATTGAGTTCCTTACGAAGAGCCAGCAAGCCTTGTTCAGGCCGAACCGATGCTCCATCATACTGGGGACTACCGATAGCCGCTAGGAGAATAGCATCTGCTTCTCTACATGCCTTGAGGGTTTCATCAGGTAAGGGATGCCCCGCAGCATCAATTCCTGCACCTCCAAAGGGGCGTCTGTCCATCTCATAGCCAAATCCTGTTTTTGAAGCTAGAGCTTCCAGAACCGCTAAACCAGCTTCCATGATTTCTGGACCGATTCCATCTCCTGCTAGAGCTACTATTTTCTTTGTCATAGCCTTCTCCTTTACACACTAGGCATGTCTCGGTAGGAAACGCTATGCCCCATCTCACCTGCATTCTCTTTTTGAACAAAAGTATTGGCATTGATATAGGCAATAGCGGAAGCCTTCAATACATCGAAATCAAGACCTGCTGCGTTAAAGATGGTTTCTGTATCTCTGTTTTCAACAGTGACCAAAACCCGAGCCTGGGCATCGATACCATCTGTTACCGCGTCAATGGTATAGGACACCAAGCGGACAGATTGGTTGAAGAACTTATCAATAGCGTTAAAGATTGCTTCAACGGAACCTTGCCCTGTTGCATTAAATTCGACTTTTTCACCATCCATGTTGGCTAGACTAACAAGTGCTTCAATTTCATTGTCTGCATGGGTTTGAAGTTGCAAATCATCAAAGTGGAAGCCTTCTGGATTTTCAACCATAGTTCCAGCTACCAGAGCTCGAATATCTGCATCTGTGATTTCTTGTTTCTTGTCTGCCAGAGCCTTGAACTTAGCAAAGAGTGGTTTGATATCCTCTTCTGTAAAATCTAGAGCCAGTTCTCTTAGTTTTTCAACAAAGGCATGGCGACCTGACAATTTTCCAAGCGGAAGACTATTACTCTTGACACCGACCAATTCAGGTGTGATGATCTCATAAGTGAGAGGATTTTTAAGGACTCCATCTTGGTGAATACCCGATTCATGAGAGAAGGCATTGCCACCAACGACAGCCTTATTTTTAGGAACTGGAATACCAGAGAAGCGAGAAACCATTTCAGACGTATTCATTGTTTCATCCAAAACAATATCACTAGTTGCTTGGAAGAAATCCTCACGAATCTTCAAAGCAACAGCTACTTCTTCAAGAGCAACATTACCTGCGCGTTCACCGATACCATTAATAGTTCCCTGGACACGTCCAGCACCGTGTTTAATTGCTGTCAAAGTATTTGCAGTTGCCATACCGAGATCATCGTGACAGTGGACACCAAAGACAACTTTATGATCTGATTTAATATTTTCAGTCAAGTGATCAAAGATGCGTGCAAACTCTTCTGGAGTCGTGAAGCCAACTGTGTCAGGGATATTGATATAAGATGCACCTGCATCGACCGCTGTTTGAACGACTTGTAAGAGGAAATCCAACTCTGTTCTAGTCGCATCTTCAGGAGAGAATTCGACGATTTCAAACTTAGAACGTGCATAAGAAACATGTTCCTTGATAGCTTCTAAAATCTCTTCCTTGCTCTTATTGAGCTTATACTTGCGGTGAATCGGACTGGTAGCGATAAAGACATGAATTTGGGGATACTTGGCATCCTTAAGCGCCTCATAACAAGCATCAATATCAGATTTTACAGAACGAGCTAATCCTGTCACTGCTGTTTTTTTCATAACTTTAGCAATTTCTTGAACGGCTATAAATGAATCTGGACTAGCAGCCGGAAAACCAGCTTCAATTACAGAAATTCCCCATTTCTCCAGCTGTCTTGCAATAGAAACTTTTTCCTTTATTGAGAAGTTAACACCAGGTGTTTGTTCCCCATCACGAAGGCTTGTATCAAAAAATTCAACTTTACGCATAAGATTTCCCCTTTTCCAAATGTGGTTTTAAAAAAACATCTCGCTCAGAAGCCCAAGCGAGATGTTGATTTACTCCCGCTTGGTAAGCCAAACAGGACTAATGCTTTTGCACTAGCCCGAGTACCTCAACAACAAAGCAAATTGATTAAACTTAGCTGTTTTCATGTTTGACTTTCTCCTTCGTTTGATATCTTGTTTAGTATTTTAGCATAGCTAAAAACACTTGTCAATAAAAAATCCATTATTTTCTGAAAATTTCTTCAGTAAAGAATATTTTGCTAATTGAAAGTATTTGAAAACTCAAGTAACTTTCCTTATTTTTTCACAGTCAAGTTCCAACTTCTTTCGATGAGTTCTATCACTTCTTCATCTTGCAAACTATCATCAAGCGCCAGACTAAGCCAGTAGCGTTTGTTCATATGAAAAGCTGGATAAATGCCTTTTTTTGAAAGCAAGTCAGCTACTTGGTCGTGTTTGAGGTTGACTGCTTCGACTAGCCCCTCTCTGCCCTTTTCCAGCCTATCCCATGGAATTCTCATTAAAACAGCATACCACTTTTGATTACCTTCATGGCGTAATACAGCTGTATCAGGAGACTTTTCCCACAGATACTCCAACTGATTACCATACTTTTCCTGAACTTGAGTCATGATACGCTTAGTCTGAGGATAGATAAAATCCTGCACATCAAAACAAGCCTTCCGAATCTGGTAAAGAATCTCCAAACAAGCCTCACGGATACTTGCAACAAAACTTCCCCTCATGCTTTCCATATGTACTTGAGGATAGAGGTCACCCGTTTCCTGGTCAAAAACCTGAAAGCTCACATTATCAGGAGTGATGGAGACTGTCATGAAAAATTCACCCTGCAAAATCTGGCAACTATAGGTCCAGACTTCTCCATTTTCTACAAAACCATAGGCATGGGCTTTTTCTTTATTAAACTGATAGGATTTAAAAATTTCAAACATAAGTGAAAACTGCTACCAAAAGCTAGCAGTTCCTTTCTATTTTTTAAAAGACAACCTTGGTTCCATGCAATTGTGTCACACCCAGCTGGTCGATAAAGGTTTGACGGTTATCCAAGTCAATCCCCCCACCTGGTAGAATTTCAATTTTACCTTTAGCATGTTCCAAAATTCTGTGATAATGAGCGAAACGTTTCTCTAGCGAGTCTCCAGACACACCAGCACGAGTTAAGATACGGGTAACACCAGCTTGGCTGAGCCAGTCAATGGCTTCCAACTGATCTTCATCACTCAATTCATCAAAGGCCATGTGAAAGACAATTTCCATTCCTTTAGATGCGGCAATCAGCTTCTCAAGATTAGGCTTATCTAACTTCTTATCAGCAGTTAATGTCCCAAATACACCCCCTTGACTTCCAGCCTGAGCAGTCAAACGAATGTCTTCTAGCATGATCGCTATTTCAAGATTAGTATAGACAAAGTCGCCACCACGGGGACGAATCATGGTCATAATGGTCGTATCGTAGTTAGCTGCCAGTTCAACCGCTGCCTTGGTCACTCCATAGCTAGGTGTTGTTCCACCCACTGCTAGATTGTCACAAAGTTCGATTCGACGAGCTCCAGCCTGCATCGCTTTTTCAAGCAAGGTCACATTTTCAGCACAAAATTCGTAAATCATTTGATTCTCCTTGATGTTTTCTTTAAATTTATTATATCATATTATTTTAAATAGGCTTTCATTTTTATCAAGGCAAATAACTACTATTTTTATCTATTCTTTGTCAGGAATAACTTTAAAGAGATAGTAGGTGATAAAGATAGTCAAGGCTCCCAGACCGATTTTGACTGGCAAAAGAGGGGCAAAATAAATAGAAATCCCCATCAAGATATAGATAGATATGATGATTTTTTTCTTTCGTTCTCGCGCGATTGACTTGGTTTCCCGAAAGTCAGCTACATAAGTCTGATAAAGCTTTGTATGATAAAGCCAGTCTTCAAAACGCTTAGAAGATTTAGAAAAGCAAGCGATAGCTAACAAAAGAAAGGGTGTTGTTGGTAAAAGTGGTAAGACAACTCCAATAACAGCTAAAGCCAGTGAAATAAAGCCAATACTGAGGTAAATGATACGCATGATTTCTCCTAGATAAATTACTCTTCCTCTAGTTTCGCATACAAGGGGGAAATTTGTCAAGCATCAACAAAAAAGAGCCTGAAATTCATTTTCAGGACTCTGCATTTTATTTAATTTTTTCCTCTTCGTAGTCGCCATTACTACATACAACCTGCTTGCCACCACCACGGACTTTTTTCTCCACTAGGAAGTGTCCGCATTTTGGACAGTCACGGCCAATTGGTTTGTCCCAGGAAGTAAATTCACATTCTGGGTAACGATTGCAACCATAGAAGATACGATTGCGCTTGGTTTTGCGTTCGATGATTTGTCCTTGATGACAGCTTGGACACTCGACACCAATCTCCTTAACAATCGCTTGTGTATGACGGCAGTCTGGGAAGTTGCTGCAAGCATAGAATTTACCAAAACGACCGAGCTTAATCACCATTGGACTGCCACAAACTTCACAGTCAAATCCAGCTGGCTCATCCTTGATCTGGATTTTTTCCATTTCGGATTCAGCCTTGGCTACCTCTTTAGAGAATGGTTTATAAAATTCATCAATGACACGTTGCCACTGCTCTTTACCAACTTCGACATCATCCAGTTTTCCTTCCATCTCAGCTGTGAAGGTCACATTGACAATATCTGGGAAATATTCAACAATGAGTTTATTAACAATTTCACCCAACTCTGTTGGTTCAAAACGTTTAGCTGCAAGGCGAACATAATAACGTTTCTGAATGGTTTCAATGGTTGGAGCGTAGGTTGACGGACGTCCAACCCCATTTTCCTCCAAGGTCTTGATAAGAGTCGCTTCCGAATAGCGAGCAGGTGGTTGAGTGAAATGTTGTTCTGGCTTGCTATTGACCTGTTTGACCACATCTCCTACTGCCATATCCGGCAACATTTTGTTTTTGTCAGAGTCATTATAAATAGCAAGATATCCATCAAACTTAACTTGGCTTCCATTTGCCGCAAACTGAACCCCCTTTTGAGAGAGCTTAACAGCCATAGTATCAAAGATAGCAGCTGTCATCTGGCTAGCCACAAAACGGTTCCAGATAAGGGTATAGAGCTTGAGCTGGTCTTTGTCCAAGTACTTAGCGATGCTTTCTGGTGTGTTAAAGACACTAGATGGGCGAATGGCTTCGTGAGCATCCTGAGCACCTGAGGCATTCTTGACCTTGCTACCATGCTTGGAATACTTGCTACCAAAACGGTCGTTAATGTAGCTTGCAGCTTCGTTCTGAGCCACAGGACTGATACGAGTCGAGTCTGTACGCATATAGGTAATCAAACCTTGCACGCCCGATCCGATATTGATTCCTTCATAGAGCTGTTGAGCCACCATCATAGTCTTTCGAGTACGGAAATTGATTTTGTTAGCCGCATCCATCTGCATGGTTGAAGTCGTATAAGGTAGGGGCGCATTGCGTTTGCGTTCTTTCTTATCTACCTGGTCTACTGTGAAATCTTTACTAGTCAAATGGGACAAGACTTCTTTTACTTCTTCGTTGGTGGTCAATTTCATCTTTTTGCCATTCATACCATAGAAAGAAGCCTGAAATTGCTTGGTTCCCTTCTTAAAGACACCATCAATTGTCCAGTATTCTTCTGGTTGGAATGCATTGATCTCATTTTCACGGTCAATGATGAGCTTAAGGGCAACAGACTGCACGCGTCCTGCTGATAAGCCCTTCTTGACCTTTTTCCACAAAATTGGCGAAATCGAATACCCGACCAAGCGGTCTAAGACACGACGAGCTTGTTGGGCGTCGACCAAGTCCATGTCAATCTTGCGAGGCTCTTTAAAGGCATTTTTTACTGCGTCTTTGGTGATTTCATTAAAGACTACACGGTTGGCATCATTCTCATCCAAGTTGAGAATGTGAGCCAAATGCCAGGAAATTGCTTCTCCTTCACGGTCCGGGTCACTCGCCAGAAAGACTTTATTGGCCTTTTTTGATTCTTTTTTTAAGTCATTGATGAGAGGGCCTTTTCCTCGGATATTGATATACTGCGGTTCATAGTTATTTTCAATGTCGACTGACATACTGGATTTTTTCAAATCACGGATATGCCCGACACTGGCTAAAACCTTGTAATTTCTGCCTAGATATTTCTCAATCGTTTTCGCCTTAGCAGGCGACTCTACGATGACTAGATTTTTCTTAACTGTTGATTTTTTCTTCTTTGTTGCCGTAGCCACACTATCACACCTTTTCAAAGTAATAAACTTTATAAAGTGTAAACCATTTTTCTATAGCTGTCAAGACCTAAGTCCTATATATAGAAGAAAAGTTTATCTGAGTGAACAAATTTCTCCTTAAAATTCAAACTCAGCCAGCACATCTTGACCACTGCTAATCAGTTTTGCTCCCTCTTGAATCAGGTGGTGACAGCCATCTGAATGGCCATCTAAAATGTTTCCTGGAATAGCAAAAACATCACGCCCTTCCTCCATAGCTCGCTCACAGGTGATGAGACTACCAGAACGCATCCTTGCCTCTGCTACAATCACACCACGGCAAAGGCCAGCAATGATTCGATTACGAGCTGGAAAGTGAAATTTCAAGGGTTCCTCACCAGGTCCGTATTCGCTAAGTACCAAATGGTGATTGCCAATGTGTTCCTGCAAACGTTTATTGGCGCGGGGATAAAAAACATCCAATCCTGTTCCAATGACAGCAATTGTTCTTCCTCCATTCTGGAGTGCAGCCATATGGGCAGCCGTATCAATCCCTTTGGCTAAACCACTGACCACGATTAATTCGTTTTCCAAACCTTGAATGACTTTCTGAACCGATTTTCCTCCCTGACTAGAACATGAACGACTCCCTACAACAGCAACCTTTGGAAATTTCAATAAGTCTAGATTTCCTTTATAAAACAAGAGCGCTGGAGCATCATAAATCTCACTCAGATCCCAAGGATAACAGTCATCAAGAATCGAGAAGGATGGAAATTTTTGGAACTCCTTCTCCAACTGTGCATCATCTATCTGGAAATAGCGTTCCATAAAGACAGCAGGATTACGGCATCCAGATATTTCTGCAATATCACCTAGCAAGAGCTCCTGATCTACAGTCTCGTCGTATTCAAGAACAGTTAAAATTTGTTGATTGGTCAGCCCAGCTTTTCTCAATTTATAAATCTCATAGTTTGTAATCTTCATATACAACTCCATTTCTTTTTCTACTCATCTATCTATTCGTAAAAAAAATAAAAAGAAGACCAAGAATCTTCTTTTTTTCATTTATTCAGATTTAGTAGTTGACCAGCTACTTTCAACCATCGGTAAGATTGTTTTTAAAGTTTCCCCATCCCCTTCAAGTGAAACATAGCGGATTTTACCATCATTTGATCGGAAAACCCAGGTAACGAGGTATTTCCCTGATTTAGCAATTGCATTGACAACATAGGCTTCATAGCCTCCAATGGTCGATTTGGAGCCCCAAACCTTACTGAAATCAGAACTTTGTTCTTTGGAAGTTAAAATACTAGATGAGACAGTCACAATATCCAGTTTAGCATATTCTTCTTCGCTGATATTAAACTGCTCAGCCTTAAAGGTATTCAGCGTAACAATGTTGATATCTGTTCCATCACTATACTGTATATCATTTCCACCTTCTACTTCATGGAATTGAACCCATGATTTGGGTACCTTGACAAAACCATATTCATTCGAACCGATGATTTGCGTCTCTTCCTTTTTCGCTTCAGAAACAGCAGAGCTAGAACTACTCGTTTCCTGACTGCTAGAAGGCCTAACAACCGCAGTCGAACTTTCTTCGGTTGCTGTTTGCGAATTATTGGAGCATGAAGCTAGAAAAACACTAGCAGTAACTACAGTACCTAAAATTAATAATTTTTTCATCCTACCACCTTTCCATCTGCATTATAAGAAAAATAAGGACTTCTGTCAAATTCTAACCTAATCTATTCTGTTAGCTTCCGATTTTATCACTCTCATTTAAAGCAAAAACTCTTGAAAAATCTTCAAGAGTTTTTTTTATTTCTATTCTTCATCCATGCTCAAGACGCTAAGGAAGGCTTCTTGTGGGACTTCTACTGATCCGATAGCTTTCATGCGTTTCTTACCAGCTTTTTGTTTTTCAAGGAGTTTGCGTTTACGAGAAACGTCACCACCATAACATTTGGCAAGTACGTTCTTACGAAGGGCCTTGATATCTGTACGAGCCACGATCTTGTGCCCAATAGCTGCTTGGATCGGCACCTCAAATTGTTGACGAGGGATGATTTTCTTAAGTTTATCCACGATGAGTTTCCCTCGTTCGTAGGCAAAATCCTTGTGAACGATAAAGCTGAGGGCGTCCACCTTGTCTCCATTGAGGAGGATATCCATTTTGACCAGCTTAGATGGACGGTACTCTGACAATTCGTAGTCAAAGCTTGCATAACCACGCGTCGAAGACTTAAGCTTATCAAAAAAGTCAAAGACAATTTCAGCAAGCGGAATTTGATAGATAACATTGACACGATTATCATCAATATAGTCCATGGTCACAAAATCCCCACGCTTGCGCTGAGCCAGTTCCATCACCGCTCCGACAAACTCCTGCGGTACCATGATTTGCGCCTTGACATAAGGCTCTTCAATAGTCGCAATCTTGGTTGGGTCTGGAAATTCAGAGGGGTTAGACACATCCATAGACTCACCGTCAGTTTGGTTAACCTTATAGATAACAGACGGAGCTGTCATGATAAGATCAATGTTGAACTCACGCTCTAAACGCTCTTGGATAACATCCATATGGAGAAGTCCAAGGAATCCACAACGGAAACCAAATCCAAGAGCCTGAGATGTTTCTGGTTCAAACTGCAGGCTGGCATCGTTAAGTTGCAATTTTTCAAGGGCTTCACGAAGGTCATTGTACTTGTTTGACTCGATTGGGTAAAGACCTGCAAAGACCATAGGATTCATCTGCTTGTATCCATCTAGCGGTTCTGCTGCTGGATTGCTTGCTAGGGTCACTGTATCACCCACACGAGTGTCTTGAACCGTCTTGATAGAAGCCGCAATATAACCAACGTCACCAGTCGCAAGAAAATCACGACCAACTGCTTTCGGTGTGAAAATACCAACTTCCGTCACATCAAAGGTCTTGCCATTGCTCATGAGCTGAATCTTATCACCAGGTTTGACCACTCCGTCCATAACACGCACTTGCAGGATAACCCCACGGTAAGCATCGTAAACAGAGTCGAAAATCAAGGCTTTGAGTGGTGCTGCAACATCACCCGTTGGAGCTGGAACTTTTTCAACGATCTGCTCAAGAATCTCTTCGATCCCAATACCAGCTTTGGCTGAAGCTAAGACCGCTTCACTGGCATCCAGTCCGATAACATCCTCAATCTCTGTACGAACGCGCTCAGGATCGGCTGCTGGAAGGTCAATCTTGTTAATGACTGGCAGGATTTCCAAATCATTGTCCAAGGCTAGATAAACGTTGGCAAGAGTTTGTGCCTCAATTCCTTGTGCAGCGTCAACTACCAAAATCGCCCCTTCACAGGCGGCTAGCGAACGCGACACTTCATAGGTAAAGTCCACGTGCCCTGGCGTGTCAATCAAGTGGAAAATATAGGTCTCGCCATCTTTTGCAGTGTAATTGAGCTCAATAGCATTGAGTTTAATGGTAATCCCACGTTCACGCTCAAGATCCATACTATCCAGAAGCTGGGCTTGCATTTCACGACTAGAAACCGTCTCCGTCTTTTCCAAAATGCGGTCTGCCAGTGTTGATTTCCCATGGTCAATATGGGCGATAATAGAGAAGTTTCGAATCTTCTCCTGACGTTTCTTCAATTCTTCTAAGTTCATGATGCTCTTCCTTTCAGGGGATCTATTAATTATAAATTGTTTTTAACATTTTGACAAGACCATACCCTGCTAGGAGTACTAATCTTCGGCAATAAAGCCATCATTTTCGATAAAGTGGTGTTCTGTCATTCCTTGGTCTGTAAAGACGATTCCATGAAGGACACCACCATAGACAGCCCCTCCATCCATGCCAATCTTGCCATCCTCTGTTATCCAAAGCTCAGCAGTACCTCGGTCTTGCTTGAGCAAACCATAAACTGGTGTATGGCCAAAGACAATGGTTTTTCCAGTATGATTTTCGGCTTCGTGGAATGGTTTTCTGAGCCATACTTTCTTATAATCTGTAGTTTCATGCCAATCATCCAAGGTCAAATCAATACCAGCGTGCACAAAGATATACTTGTCTGTCTCAACAACAAAAGGCATTTGACGAATAAATTCGACCAAGTCTGCTGCTTCTGTCGCAACCCGTTTGGCATCTTCTACGCCATCAACTGGTGCATCCAAGGGGCGACCTAGGATTGAGTTAATAGTTGTATCTCCACCATTGCGACGATAATGGTCATAGCTTTCTTCTGGGTCATCGAGCCAAGTCAGAAACATATACTCGTGGTTTCCTGATAGACAGATAGCCCCTTGATTGTCGACCAAGTCTTTTACCATTTCTAGAACACGGCGACTATCCTCACCACGGTCAATCAAATCCCCTAGAAAGAGCAGCTGAGTTTGACCATCCCAGGTTTTGAGCAGATCTTCTAGCATACCTGCCTTTCCGTGAACATCTCCAATTACATAATAGTCTGTCATTTATTTCATCCTCGTTTGCAATAATTCTCTGGCTTGAGTAAGGGCAGCTTCGGTTACATTTTTCCCAGCCAACATTTTAGCTACTTCCTCTACTCGCTCTTCTAAAGTCAAGAGACGAACTGTCGACACCGTTGAGTGTTCGTCACTAATCTTCTCAATAAAGAATTGATAATCCGCGATGGCAATCACTTGTGGAAGGTGAGAGATAGCAAGAACCTGACCATGCTGGCCAATCTTATGAATCTTTTGAGCGATGGCTTGGGCCACGCGACCTGAAACTCCCGTATCTACCTCATCAAAGACAATACTAGTCTTGCCCTCTTTACGTGAAAAAGCGGATTTAATAGCTAGCATGAGACGGGATAATTCCCCACCAGATGCAACTTTGACCAAAGGCTTAAAATCTTCACCTGGGTTGGTGGAAATGTAAAATTCAACTGTTTCATTTCCTTCACGGCTGAATTTACTCTTACTAAAGCGAACCTGGAATTGTGCCTTCTCCATATAGAGGTCTTGCAATTCTTGCTTAATCTCAGCTTCAAGCTGCTGGGCCAAGTCATGGCGAGCTGATGCAAGCTGCCCTGCCAAATCGACAAGATTAACTTCCAATTTCTTGAGCTCTGCTTCCATATCTTCGGAAGAAAGGTTATTTCCAGTCAAGAGATTGTACTCATCCGTAATCTTGGCAAAATAAAGCAAAACATCGTCCACAGTTCCACCGTACTTGCGGGTAATAGTATTTATAAGGTCTAAGCGATTTTCAACCTGCATGATGCGATTGCCATCAAAATCCAAGTCCTCAATAATATCTTCTAAACGCTTTGTAATATCTTCTAAAACATAGTAGGTCTCTGACAGAGAACTTGAAATTTCACGGTATTCAGGGTCGTATTCTTCAACACTTTCCATGTCATTCATGGCTGAACGGACATTAGCAAGACTGGAGAATTCCTCATTGTCTAACATGCTATAGGCATTAGTCAGCGTATCCGCAATATTTTTATGATTGAGGAGTTTATCTCGTTCTTGGTTGAGAGCCAAGTCTTCACCAGCTTGCAAGTTTGCAGCCTCAATCTCTGCCATTTGAAATTCCAACATCTCAATACGAGCCTTGTGTTCCTGCTGGTTTTTCTTGACTTCCAAAACCTGCTTGCGCATTTTGCGATAGGCATCAAAGCTCGTCTGATAGGTCTCCTTCAACTCCAAGAAAGCAGCATCACCAAACTCATCCAACATCTGAATGTGCAGTTGAGGACGCATTAACTCCTCTTGGTCATGCTGACCATGGATATCCACAAGGTGTTGCCCAATGGCACGCAAGACGGAAAGATTGACCATCTGACCATTCACGCGACTAACACTACGACCATTTTGCAAAATTTCCCGACGGATGATAATCTCATCCCCCAATTCTAAACCTTGCTCATCAAAAAGTTCCTGTAAAAGGCGACTGTTTTCAACCGAGAAAAGCCCCTCAATCTCTGCCTTTGGCGCACCGTGGCGAATAACGTCTGTCGTTGCACGAGCCCCCAACATGAGATTCATAGCGTCGATAATGATAGACTTTCCAGCACCCGTTTCCCCGGTTAAAACAGTCATACCCTTTTCAAAATTGAGGGAAATCGCCTCAATAATGGCAAAGTTTTTTATCGAAATTTCAAGTAACATACTGACCTACCATTTTTTGACTTGTTCAACAATTTCTTCAGCTGCCTCTGCTGTTCTAGCTACAATTAAGATAGAATCATCATCAGCTAGACAGCTAAAAATCTGTTCAGAAAATGCTTCAACCAGCTGACTCTTCACAAAAATAGTATTTCCAGGAATGACAGCAAGGTTGATCATATTTCCCATTAACTCAGAACTCACAATATTGTCCTCAGCCAACTGCAAACTTTTGACGATTGATTTTGGCAACTCATAGATATAGGTGTTGTTCTTCAAAGGAATTTTAACAATCCCAAGCTCCTTGATGTCCCTTGAGACAGTGGCTTGCGTAGCAGAAATACCTGCTTCCTTCAAATGCTCAACGATTTCTTCCTGAGTCCCGATTTGATAATCCGTAACAAATCTTCTAATTTTTTCAAGTCTCTCTTTTTTATTCATCTTTAAATTCTCTATGTGCTCTCTCTACAACTTTTTCTATTTCGGGGGCAACTTGATTACTTGCTCCCTCTTCCTTTTTCAAATATGCCAGAAATTCAATGTTTCCATGTCCACCTTGGATTGGTGAATAGTCTAATCCAAGCACTGAAAAACCTTGCTCAACTGCCATAGCAGTGACAGATTCAAGGACAGTTTGATGAACCTTGGCATCTCGAATGATTCCATTTTTCCCAATCTGCTCACGACCTGCTTCAAACTGGGGTTTAACAAGTGCCACCACCTGACCTTGATCAGCCAAGACACGATGCAAAGCAGGCAAAATCAGACTGAGGGAAATGAAACTCACATCAATACTGGCAAAGCTTGGTTCCTGCTCAAAATCAGTCTTTTCAGCATAACGAAAATTAAACTGCTCCATGCTGACAACCCGCGGGTCTTGACGTAATTTCCAAGCCAACTGATTGGTGCCAACATCGACTGCAAAGATCAACTCAGCACCATTTTGCAACATGACGTCAGTAAATCCTCCAGTGGAAGCTCCAATATCAATCGTTGTCGCTCCCTCGACTGACAAATCAAAGACCTGCAAGGCCTTCTCCAGTTTTAGACCACCACGACTGACATACTTGAGTTTTTCACCCTTGAGTTTTAGCTCAGTGTCATCTGGGATTTTCTCTCCTGGTTTGTCAAAGCGCTCCCCATTGAGGACAGCTACGACTAGACCTGCCATGACACCGCGCTTGGCCTGTTCTCGCGTTTCAAACAAGCCCTGTTTATAAGCTAGTACATCCACTCTTTCCTTAGCCATTGATTCTCAAACTTTCTACTACTTTCACAATCGATTCTGTTTCAAAGGGAACCTGCTGGGCAATTTCTTCTAATTTAGCCTCGGCTTGATCCAGAGTTTGGTTACAAAAGGCAATGGCCTCTTCCAAGCCCAACAAGGCTGGGTAGGTCGACTTTTCTGCTTGTAAATCCTTTTGTGGTGTTTTGCCGATTTCCTCAAAACTAGCGGTCACATCCAACACATCATCTCTGACTTGAAAGGCCAGTCCGATTAATTCACCAACCGTTTTCAGTTTTGCTTGGATTTCAGGCGCTAATTCTGCTATGATAGCGGCGGCTTGGAAAGGATAGGCTAGTAATTTTCCAGTTTTATTGGCATGAATGGTCTGGAGTTCTTCCAAGGACAAATGCTGGTGTTCGCCTTCCATATCTAAAACCTGCCCTGCAACCATGCCTAGACTTCCTGAAGCAAGGGATAAGTTGGCAATCAAATCCACCTTGATCTGACTTGGCAAATCCGCCTGCGCTATTAAGGCATAGGGATCTAGGAACAAAGCATCTCCTGCCAATATTGCCATCGCTTCGCCAAATTTCTTATGATTGGTTAAACGCCCTCGACGGTAATCGTCATCATCCATAGCAGGAAGATCATCATGAATCAAGCTTCCTGTATGAATCATTTCCAAGGCCGCAGCCACCTGCGCGTGTGCTGGTCTAATAGCAACATGCAAGGCTTCCAAAACCTCTAACAAGAGAAAAGGTCGAATACGCTTGCCACCAGCATGAATGGAATAGAGAACGGACTCTCGTAGACTAGAAGCAAACTGCTGGTCTCCATAAAAATCTTCCAAAGCCGATTCAACAAGAGCTAATTTTTCTTGCTTCTTCATTCAAAATCACTTTCTGTTCCGTCTTCTTGCATGACCTTAACCAAGGTCTTTTCAGCCTTGTCCAGTGTCGCTTGGAGCTCTTTTGACAAGACCATGCCCTTTTGAAAGGCCGCAATCGCATCTTCCAAAGCAATTTCACCATTTTCCAAACTTTGGACAATGGTTTCCAGTTCTGCTAGATTTTCCTCAAATTTCTTTTGTTTTGACATCTTTAACCTCTAATTCTACTTGACCATCTCGCATCAAAAGCGTCACTTGGTCTTTTTTATTCAACATCTCAACAGAATCGACTACGGACTCTTCTTTTTTGACAATTGCATAACCACGCGCCACGATTCGACTGGTATCCAACATCAACAAAGCTTCTGAAAGTCGCTTGACTTCAGCAACCTTGGTATCATAAACAAGCGCCATTTGGCTACGTAGGAGCTTATCCAACTGACCTAGGCGGTCTTGATAGCGTTGGATTTTGGTCACAGGTGATAATTGCACCAGTTGATGTGTCCTTGCTTGTACTAGTTGTTTGTTATCGGAAATCTGTGTGCGCAAACTTTGTTTTAATCGCAGTTGCAGTTGATCTAACCGTTGTAAATAACCATCATACAAACGCTCTGGCTGTCTAAAGATGACTGACTGACTGCATTTTTTCAAAGCTTCATGTTTCTTAGATAGGACATTTCGGACTGCTGTTGCCATCCGTTTTTCTTGATTTTGCAAATGAGTTAACACATCCAACTTAGTCACAGGCGTTGCCAGTTCAGCTGCAGCTGTTGGCGTTGCAGCCCGTCTATCTGCCACAAAATCCGCCAAGGTCACATCCGTCTCATGACCAACACTAGAGATGATGGGTAAACGGGATTCAAAAATAGCCCGTACCACAATTTCTTCGTTAAAGGCCCAGAGATCCTCGATGGAACCACCACCACGACCAATGATGAGAACATCTAGGTCCTCACGTTGATTGGCACGCGCAATATTTCGAGCAATTTCCTCAGCAGCTCCATCACCTTGCACCTTGGTCGGATAGAGAAGGATATCAACACCAGGAAAACGCCTGCTGACGGTCGTGATAATATCTCGAATAACGGCTCCACTGCGACTGGTTACTACACCAATTCGCTTAGAAAACTGGGGAAGAGGTTGCTTGAAGCGTTCTTGAAACAGGCCTTCTTCTGTCAGTTTCTTCTTGAGTTGTTCAAACTGAATCGCGAGCGCCCCAACCCCATCAGGCTCAGCCTTTTCAATGATGATAGAGTAGCTCCCACTGGGTTCATAGACCTGCACACGCCCAATCACATTGATTTTCATTCCCTCTTCGAGGTCGAAACCTAATTTCTGATAGATCCCTGACCATATGGTCGCTTGAATAACTGCATGGTCATCTTTTAAGGAGAAATATTGGTGAGTAGGTCGTTTACGAAAGTTGGAAACTTGACCAGTTAAATAGACCCGTTCCAAGTAAGGGTCTTTATCGAATTTCATTTTCAGATACTTGGTCAAAGTTGTTACCGATAAATACTTTTCCATCTCCACCTACTATTCATTTTCTTGCTTTTCCATGGGTATTATTATACCAAAAAGATGATTAAAAATCTCCTTTTGCATACTGAAACCAAAGGAAAAATAGAAAAAGGAGGCATTGCCTCCTCATCTGATTATTTGCTGTTTCGTGCTTCTTCCAAAATCTTAGAAATTTTGGTGGTCAAAAGGTCGATAGCAACAGTATTGCTGACCCCTTCAGGAATGACGATATCGGCATAACGCTTGGTCGGCTCAATGAACTGGTGGTACATAGGTTTGACCACACCTAGATATTGGTCAATCACGCTATCCAGACTACGGCCACGCTCTTCCATATCACGCTTGATCCGACGAATAATACGCACATCATCATCTGTATCCACAAAAATCTTGATATCCATCAAATCGCGCAGACGCTTGTCCTCCAAGACCAAAATCCCCTCAACGATAAAGACATCCTGAGGCTCCTGACGATAGGTCTTGCTACTCCGTGTATGTTCTGTATAGTCATAAGTCGGGATGTCCACTGGGCGCCCTGCCAACAATTCCTTAATCTGCTCGATCATCAGGTCTGTATCAAAGGCAAATGGATGGTCGTAATTGGTTTTGACACGCTCTTCAAAGGTCAAGTGAGACTGATCCTTGTAGTATGAATCATGCTCAATCATGGAAATCTTTTCATCAGGAAAGTGCGATAAAATGGCTCTTGAAACACTTGTTTTTCCTCCACCAGAACCACCTGTCACTCCGATAATGATTGGTCTATTTTGCATGCTACCCTCCGTTTTTTTATCCGTCGTCTATTCTATCACATTTTTTGCAAAATTTATAGTCTGATTTGGATAGTCTAGGGGAAACAAATCCATCCCCTCACTCCAGTTAGACTAGCCAAAAACCTTTCTTGGCTTGTAGAGATTGCCCCTTTTTTCTAGAATGGCTAGCAATGTATCTCCCTCAAAGGCAGCTAATTCTTGGTCCGTTTGGTCTAGCTTGATAAAACGACCAAAGCGCACTTCTGTAGCCTCTTCTGGACTTAGGAAAACTTTGACAAGATCCCCCGTTCCAATTTCAAGAGGATGGAGAAAGTCCAGTTGACCAGCCTCCACTTTTGCAGCAATTTCGTCCAAGGTAAGAGCATCCTCCAGTTGTAACCCTGCAGCACTAGTCCGTGTCAGATGGGACATATGGGCCGCATAACCAAGCTTCTCTCCCAAGTCAACTGACAAGGTACGGATATAAGTCCCCTTACTGCATTTCACACGAAATGTAAAACGTGCGAGGTGATCGTCATAAGAAATCGAACTAGTCCGCTCAAATTGATAAATAGTCACCTGACGTTCTGGACGCTCCACTTCCTGACCAGCACGCGCATACTCATAGAGCTTGCGACCATTAACCTTGACAGCCGAATACATAGGCGGAATCTGGGTAATAGGTCCGGTCAGACTCGCAATCGCTTCATCGACAATGGTTTCATCCAAGGGAGACAAAACGGGTGTCTCTGCGACCACTTCTCCGCTGGCATCCTCAGTCGTCGTTGAATAACCAAGAGTGATTTCTCCCTCATAGACCTTACCCTCATCCTGCATAAATTCGACCATGCGGGTTGCCTTGCCAACTGCAATGGGCAAAACACCCACAACATCAGGATCTAAGGTACCTCCATGACCAATTTTCTTGGTTCCCAAAATCTTACGCAGCTTAAAAACTGCATCATGCGAGGTCATGCCCGCTTCTTTTTTTAAGTTGATAATACCGTTCATGTGTTGCTTTCTAGTTTCCCTTTCACTTCTATTCCTCATTGTTTAAATCAATTTTTTTAATATCATATAAATCCTCAGAGTAAAATGGTTTACCCGACTCAATTGGTAAAATATATTCAAAATTATCATCCTTTTCAAGCTGTTTATATTTTCCATTAACAACCGAAAAGTAGTCAGCATTTATGTTGTAATATCCATCTGGAAAGCTTGAAAAATCAATATCTCCTAGTTCCAATAGGTTGCTTTTGCTAAGTGTTAAATGCGAGCAAAGTGCTCCCTCCTTCATAAAGTCTTTAACAGAAAGAGTCGCATATCCTCTAAAAGCTTGTTTTTCTTTACTGAATGAATTTTGATTTTGAAGAGCCTTTTCTTTTATTAAAGGAGTTATCCTATATGAATTTGATATTTTAAAACCAGGGCTAGCTAATGGCTGTTCTTTATCATCAATAACTACTATATCATATCCTTTCTTTTGTATTGTACTTTCTACAGCTGATTTAAAATCATTCAGAACTGTCTGAGCTTCTTGGCTCGATGCAGAAAGCCTCAAGAATTCTTTAAAACCATAATTCTCATTAATGAAACTGACCTGTGTTAATTTTTGACGAATGTACTTAGCACCTACTTGGATAGTCATTCCATTATCCGATACATCAAAAATACTAATATCTGAAACGTTACTATCTATTTCTACTCTTTTAAGAGCAACATCATAATTCATTCCCCTAGAAGAATAAAACTCTTTTAATTGTTGAACTTTAGCATTATTTCTAAAGTGGGTTTGAATTGTATTTCCTATAAGTGGAGAAAAAATCCCAATCAAAAATAGAATAAGTAACTTACGACTTAATTTTGGATTATAGTCTTCCTTTTGATAAATCCAATCTAAATACGGAAATAAAAATAATGAAAAAATGAAACTCCAAAGGTCAATATCTTTTATAAAGTCAAAGGAAACAATCATTTTAAATCTTAACAAAAACATCAGAAAAATTGCTAAAAAAATATTTCCAATCAATAGGAAAGCAATGATGCGTTTCGATTCATTTTTTACTTTTCGCACATAAGATATCCCCACCAGAAGATTAGCCAAAAAACTAATTCCATAACCGAATATAGTTGGAATAAATCCAAAAATAGCAAAGAATAAATTATATCTTGAGTCAGTATCGCCTACGCCTTCAATATTTAAAAGACCATATAGGAGATTAAGAAAAAATACAACTAATGGTAAATAAGCAATATAAATTTCCGAGAATTTCAAAGATTTTTTCATAGGAACTCCTGTTTTTAAGGTAATCTCACTCGCCCTTCAGCGCTTCAAATTTCGCTTTCATAGTTGGATTTTTTCGGGTCAATTTTTTAACTGAAACATCTTCCAATTTGTTATTAGCGAGACGGAGTTGGTTTTCGGATGTGGTTAGGAATTTCTTAACCTCTTCCATGCGTTTGATAGCCTTGTCGATTTCATCGATAGCTTTACCAAAGTTGGTCGAAGCGGAGTTATAGTTCTTGGCAAAAGCTACTTTAAAGGCATCCAAATCTTCCTCAAAATGTGTAATATCGATATTTTGCTCTCGAACCAAGGCCAACTCTTGTTTGTATTTTAGGGAATTAAGCGCCGCATTTCGCAAGAGACCAATCAACTGGATAAAGAACTGAGGACGAACCACATACATCTTTTCATACTCGTGGCTGACGTCAACAATCCCTGTGTTAAAGTAATCGTTATCGGCCTCAAGCATGGTCACCAAAACGGCATACTCACAGTTCTTCTCCCGACGGTCCTTGTCCAATTCCTTGTAAAAATCCGCATTCTTGTGCTTCTTCTCTGTTCCGTCCGCTTCATTTTTCATCTCAAACATGATGGAAATGAACTCTAGACCATTTTCATCAAAATCACGGAAGATAAAGTCTCCCTTAGATCCACGCGCAGAGACCTTGTTATCCTTCTCAAAGTAGGCATTTGGAAAGGCAAAACTACGAACCTTGTTAAACTCACTCTCTGCATACTGTTCCAAACTTTCCCCGATAGCTTTTGTGGATTGTTGGGCTTTGAAATTCTTGTAAAATTCGACTTGTTCACTGGCTGCCTTGAGCTGGGCTTCGTAATTTTGCTTAACAGAAGCCAAAGACAACTCATTTTCCTTTTCTTGCAAGAGGAGCTGGTTTTTGACCTGATCACGCTCTCTTTCTAAATCAGAAAGGGTCTTTTGCAGTTGATTTTCATGCTCCAAACGCAAGGTGGCCAATTGGTTTTCCAAGGCCTGTAGTTCCTTGTCCTTTGCCAATAAAGCCTGATGACTTGTCTGTTCAACTTCTTTCTTGGCCAACTCTTTCTCTGTATCAAAGTTTTGGATTTGACTCTGCAGTTGCGCAATTTCTTGGTCTTTTTGAGCCAGTTTAGTCTGTTGCTCATTCATAGCCTTTTGCTCAGCCAAGGCCAGCTCCTGCTTCATGCGATCGTGTAATTCCTTATCAAACTCAGCTGTTCTCACTTGGGATAAAAGTTCAGCATACTGGCTCTCATTTACTGTAAAGACTTCCCCACAATTTGGACATTTGATTTCGTTCATATCTTTCCTCTTTCTAGACTTCTCTAACCATTATATCATGCCTGAGGGAAAATCAAAAACAGTGAGTCGAAACCCACTGTTTATATCTTTTACTTTAAATTTTTTCCAAGGCCAAGCGCAAATCTTCAATCAAATCCTCTACATTTTCAAGACCGATTGACAAGCGGATTTGGTTTGGTGTGACACCTGCTGCTTCTAGATCTTTTTCTGACAACTGACCGTGAGTGGTTGTCGCTGGATGAACAACAAGCGATTTGGCATCTGCAACGTTCGCAAGGTCAGAGAAGATTTCCAAATTATCAATTACTTTACGAGCTTCTGCCTCTCCACCTTTGACATGGAAGGTAAAGATTGAACCCACACCTTTTGGCAAATATTTCTCAGCCAAGGCATGATATGGACTGTCAGCTAGTTTTGGATAATTTACCTTCTCTACCTTAGGATGGTTGACAAGGAAATCAACAATTTTCTCTGCATTTTGCACATGGCGTTCCACACGAAGAGAGAGAGTTTCAAGTCCCTGGAGCAAGAGAAAGGCGTTAAATGGCGACAAGGCCGCACCTGTATCACGGAGCAATTGAACACGAACAGCGATAATAAAGGCTGCTGCACCCACATCACGAGTATAGCTCAAGTTGTGGTAGCTAGGATCTTCCTCAACAAATTGAGGGAATTTTCCTGAAGCTGCCCAATCAAAACGACCACTGTCCACGATGACACCGCCAATAGTCGTACCATGTCCACCAATAAACTTAGTTGCTGAGTGAATGGCAATATCTACACCGTGAGAGAAGACGTTAATCAAATATGGTGTGGCAAAAGTATTGTCCGAAACGAGAGGAATCTGGTGTTTATGCGCAATCTCAGCCAATTTTTCCAAGTCAGGAATGTTAATCAAGGGATTCCCCAAGGTTTCAATCAAGACAAGCTTGGTATTGTCATTGATAGCTGCTTCCACTTCTTCCAAATTATCCACATCGACAAAGGTTGTTGTAATCCCATAACGAGGAAGGGTTTCCTTCAAGAGGTTGAAGGTCCCACCGTAAATAGTTGACGCAGCCACCACATGGTCACCTGCGTGAGCAAGCGCCAAAATAGTGTAGGTTACAGCAGCCATACCTGATGCGGTCGCTAGTGCTCCAACACCACCTTCAAGTGCAGCGATTCTTTCTTCAAATGCCGCTGTTGTAGGGTTGGTAATACGGGTATAGATATTCCCCGGTTTTCTCAAAGCAAACAGATCCGCACCTTCCTGCGTGTCATCAAAAACGAAGGATGTTGTTTGATAAATCGGTACTGCACGAGACTTGGTCGCTGGATCAACGACTTGCCCAGCATGTAATTGTAGAGTTTCAAATTTAAAATCACGAGTCATAAGACGACCTCCAAATAGCTTCATTAGGGATATTGTATCATCTTGTGCTAGTCTTTTCCAATACCGTTTTTCTATATTTTGATATAAGGAACAACTATGACTAGTCTTACACATCAAACAAAAAAGCACGATTAACTCGTGCCCGTTTTTTAATCTACATAAGTATCTTCGTTTTTATTGAGGAAGGCGTAAGGCAAGCCCATCAAGAGACCTCCTCCGATAAAGTTCCCGACAAAGGTTACACCCCAGTGACGAAGAATATTAGGTATGTCAAAGTTAGCAATTGAATCAGCTGCAACACTGAACTTAACAATCGCAAAAGAAGCAAAATTCGCAGCAATGTGTTCGTTTGTTAAGAATACAAACATGTAAATTGCTGATAAGACAAGCCAAAGTTTGGCGCCACCGTCTTTCACCAAAACAAAGGAAAGAATGGCAATGTTTACAAAGATATTGCCTAAAATACCTTCAAGCAAGACTAGCTCATTGGAACGACCTAACTTCATCTCTACAACCCCTGAAATGAAGCTATCATGTGTTAGATTTGCATAGGCTGCTGAGTGAGCAAAGCCCCAACCTGCTATCAAGGCTCCGATAAGGTTGAACAAGGTACAGTAAAGCAAAATCTCAGCTGTTTTTCTCCATGAGATTTTTTTCAAGAAACTACCAGCTGTCAAAAACATCATATTCGAAGTTACCAACTCAGCATTCAAGAAAACAATGTAGGCCAATCCCCAAGCAAAAACGAATGGGAAAAGGAAGCGACCACTACCTGGAGCGATCTTATTAATCAAGTCAGCCCCAACCGCGCCCGCAGCCGTACTAAATGTTAAAAAGGCACCTGCAAACATGGAACGAATCGCATACTTAAATTTACTTTGGCTATAAAGACTTTCTTTCTTCTTGCAAGCAAATTCAATCTTTGAGATAAATTCTGAAGAGACCATAAAAAACTCCTAAAACTTTTATTTGTGATAATTATAACATAATTCTTATTTTCTCGAAAGCGTTTTCTGTAAATTTCTAAAATATTTATCTTAAAAATCTATATCGTAAGGCTTACAAACCTTTTTCATAAGAACTATTTTGATTCTATTTATTCATATAAAAAACCAGTGAAATAGCACTTCACTGGTTCATTCTTAATATCGTTGTCTATACGGTTGATTAAAGGCCTTCAAAATATCCTCAGAAGTCTCAGAATAAGCTTTTGATTCTTTAAAGATACCTTTGACGATTATACGCTCGGTTTCATCATAATCAACACAAGTAACCAAAGTAATCTCCTGCACACCAATACGATCATCGATTTCATCTACACGGTCTGGTGTAACACGTTTTACTTCTGTAATCTCATAAGTATAAACTTTATCCTTATCCGTCAGATAAATTTTCATACCCGCTTTGGCATTGACCAAAGGTGAGAAGAGCATTTGACTGGCATTTTCAGCAGTAAAGATATGGTGACTTGCTAGAGAATAGTTGCCTTCTCCCATTTTTTGATCTGGTTTCATGGTCCCTGCTCCGTAGAACAGGTTTACATTGTCCAAACCTTTAAAAATCGGTAAGTTAATCTCCACTTCGGGAATAGCAATACCTCCAATAACGGGAAGTTTCTGAGCATCCCATTGTGAAGCCAATACAGCTTCGGATGAAATAGACTTAACAGAGTCAAAATCAAAATTCCCTTCGGTTTTTAGATTTTCATCTATATTTTCCTTAGTGACTTGATTGACTTGGTATTTATTGGTATTCCAGACCAAAAAGATATCGCGAATCTTTGAATTAAAAATTAAAGCTAGCGATAAAAGGATTAAGAAACCTGCTAAAATATTAATAAATAGATTTCTGCGCTTATTCTTCTTATTTTTCGTTTTTTTATGAGACATTATGCTTCACCTTCTGTTTCAATTTCAGTCCCAACTTCTTCTTTTTCTGCCGCAGCAACCGTTGTAAAGGTCACAATCTTAGCATCCTGATCTAGACGCATCACCTTAACTCCCATAGTTGAGCGTCCAGTTTGTGAAATATTGGCAACGTTAGTACGGATCATGACACCTGTATCTGTGATAATCATCAGGTCTTCATCTCCTTTAACAGTAAGAAGACCTGCCAGAGGACCATTCTTCTCAGCAACATTGGCTGTCTTCATCCCTTTACCACCACGGCCTTTAGTAGGATATTCAGTAGCAAGTGTACGTTTACCATATCCTTTTTCAGTGATGATAAGAACTTCGTCTTGGTTCGTAATCACGCTAGCACCAACTACTGTGTCCCCTTCACGAAGATTGACTCCTCGGACACCTGTCGCGATACGGCTCATGCCACGAACAGCTGATTGATTAAAGCGAACGGCATAACCAAACTTGGTACCTATGATAATATCCGTATCTTCTTCTGTCAGCAAGACATTAATCAATTCGTCTTCATCCTTAAGATTCAAAGCTTTAAGTCCATTTTGACGAATATTAGCGAACTCTTTGACACTGGTTCTCTTCACGACACCATGACGAGTTGTAAAGAAGAGATAAGCGTCATCACTACGTTCAGACTCAACGTTGATGATGGTCTGAATACTCTCACCTTCGTCCAACTTCAATAGATTGACAACTGGCAAGCCCTTAGCAGTACGACCGTATTCAGGGATTTCATAACCTTTCAGTCGATATACGCGTCCTTTATTGGTAAAGAAGAGCAAATGATCATGGGTGCTGGTTGAAACCAACTCACGCACAAAGTCATCATCCTTAACTCCCGTACCTTGAACTCCACGGCCACCACGTTTTTGAGCAGTGAATTCACCTTGGTCCAAACGTTTGATATAGCCCTTATTAGAAAGGGTAATCAAGACATCCGTTTCTTCAATCAAATCTTCATCTTCAAGAGTTAAGACTTCTCCGATCATCAACTCCGTACGACGCTTGTCACCAAACTTGCGTTTGACTTCGTCCAATTCCTCTTTGATAATTTGCGCCACGCGCTCAGGTTTGGCAAGAATATCAGCCAAATCTGCAATCAAGGCAATCAACTCATCATATTCAGACTGAATCTTATCACGTTCCAATCCTGTCAAACGACGAAGACGCATATCAAGGATGGCTTGACTTTGACGTTCAGAAAGCTTGAACTTGCTCATCAACTCAGCTTGCGCTTCCGCATCTGTTTCACTGGCACGAATGATACGAATCACTTCATCGATATGGTCAAGTGCAATTAAAAGACCTTCTAAGATGTGCGCACGCGCTTCGGCTTTTTCCTTGTCAAAACGAGTACGGCGAACAACCACTTCTTTTTGGTGCTCGATATAAGCATCCAAAATTTGACGAAGGGACAAGATTTTTGGCACGCCATTTTCAATCGCCAACATGTTGAAACCAAAGTTGGTTTGCATCTGGGTCATCTTGAAGAGGTTGTTAAGGATAACGTTGGCAGACGCGTCGCGTTTAACCTCGATTACAAAGCGAACGCCTTCACGGTTGGACTCATCACGTACGGCTGTAATGCCCTCAATTCGTTTTTCCTGAACCAAGCGAACAATATGCTCATGCACCTTGGTTTTATTAACCATATAAGGGAATTCCGTTACAACGATGCGCTCACGACCCGTCTTAGTGGTTTCAATCTCTGTACGAGAACGAAGGACAATGGAACCTTTACCAGTCTCATAAGCCTTATGGATACCTGATTTCCCCATGACAAGAGCACCAGTCGGAAAATCTGGACCAGGCAAGACTTCCATCAAGTCCTTAGTCGTCACTTCAGGATTATCCATAACCAACTTCACTGCATCAATGGTTTCACCCAAGTTGTGAGGTGGAATATTGGTTGCCATCCCAACAGCGATGCCAGTTGCCCCATTGACCAAAAGGTTTGGAAAACGAGCTGGCAAAACCAAGGGTTCACGTTCGTTAGCATCGTAGTTATCTACAAAATCAACGGTGTTTTTATTGATATCACGAAGCATTTCAAGAGCAATCTTGCTCATACGTGCCTCAGTGTACCGCTGCGCGGCAGCACCGTCCCCGTCCATAGAACCAAAGTTTCCATGCCCATCAACAAGCATGTAACGGTAGCTCCACCACTGAGCCATACGAACCATAGCTTCATAGATAGAGGAATCTCCGTGTGGGTGGTATTTACCCATAACATCCCCTGTAATACGGGCTGATTTTTTATGAGGTTTGTCTGGTGTAACACCTAGTTCATTCATTCCGTATAGAATACGACGGTGAACAGGTTTTAAGCCATCTCGAACATCAGGAAGGGCCCGCGCAACGATAACGCTCATGGCGTAGTCGATAAAGCTGGTCTTCATCTCCTTTGTCAGATTGACATTCACTAAATTTCTATCCTGCATTCATAAATGCCTCATTTCACTATTAGTAATTAGATATATTATACCATAATTTGTCCTTCATTTCAGTCTTTGAAAACCACTAAAACGTTTACATCGATAACCGAATAGAATATTCGTGACAAAGCTTTTCAAAAGTGATAGAATGAAATTGTCTGGGGATTCCCCTAAAAAAAATGAAGGAGATGTTTAGATAATGACTTCAACTAAACAACACAAAAAAGTGATCCTTGTTGGTGACGGTGCCGTAGGTTCATCTTACGCTTTCGCACTTGTTAACCAAGGAATTGCACAAGAGCTTGGAATTATCGAAATTCCACAATTACACGAAAAAGCTGTTGGTGATGCGCTTGACCTTAGCCACGCCCTTGCCTTCACTTCACCTAAAAAAATCTACGCTGCTCAATACTCTGACTGTGCAGACGCTGACCTTGTTGTTATCACTGCAGGTGCTCCTCAAAAACCAGGTGAAACTCGTCTTGACCTTGTAGGTAAAAACTTGGCTATCAACAAATCAATCGTAACACAAGTTGTTGAATCAGGGTTCGATGGTATCTTCCTTGTTGCAGCTAACCCAGTTGACGTTTTGACTTACTCAACTTGGAAATTCTCTGGATTCCCTAAAGAACGTGTTATCGGTTCAGGTACTTCACTTGACTCAGCACGTTTCCGTCAAGCACTTGCTGAAAAATTGGATGTTGATGCTCGTTCAGTTCACGCCTACATCATGGGTGAACACGGAGATTCTGAATTTGCGGTTTGGTCACATGCTAACATCGCTGGTGTAAACCTTGAAGAATTCCTTAAAGACACTCAAAACGTTCAAGAATCTGAATTGATTGAATTGTTCGAAGGTGTTCGTGACGCTGCTTACACAATCATTAACAAAAAAGGAGCTACATACTACGGTATCGCTGTAGCACTTGCTCGTATCACAAAAGCAATTCTTGATGACGAAAATGCAGTACTTCCACTTTCAGTCTTCCAAGAAGGTCAATACGGTGTTAAGAACGTCTTTATCGGTCAACCAGCTGTTGTTGGTGCACATGGTATCGTTCGTCCAGTAAACATTCCATTGAACGACGCTGAAACTCAAAAAATGCAAGCGTCTGCTAAAGAATTGCAAGCTATCATTGACGAAGCATGGAAAAACCCTGAATTCCAAGCAGCTTCTAAAAACTAATGAAAAGAAGGTTCTCAAATATGGGAACCTTTTTCTTTTTGCACAAAATCATAACTCAACTTTTCAAATAAACAATAAAAAAAGCCTGTCAGACAAGCTCGAATACTTGATATGACAGACTTTTTGAAAATTCATTATTTAACAGCGTCTTTAAGAGCTTTACCAGCTTTGAAAGCTGGAACTTTAGAAGCTGCGATTTTGATTTCTTTACCAGTTTGTGGGTTGCGACCTTTACGTGCAGCACGCTCACGAACTTCAAAGTTACCGAAACCGATCAATTGAACTTTTTCACCAGCTGCAAGGTATTCAGTTACTGCTGCAAATACAGCGTCAACTGCTGCTGCTGAATCTTTCTTAGTCAATTCTGTAGCTTCTGCTACTTTAGCGATCAAATCTTGTTTGTTTGCCATGTTAACAAATCCTCCAAATAATTTCTAATTAACAAATATAATCATATCCTAAAATCGGCTATAGGTCAAGTCAAAAACACTATTTTGACTATTTTTTCTCTATTTTTTTAGGAATTGTAGCGAATTAGAATCGCCCAAGCATTCTCTCCAGTATGAGTTTGAATAATAGAGCCAGTTTCCAATACAGAGATTGGCTTCTCAACATAAGGTTGCAATAATGCCTTCATCTCATTCGCCCATTCGTTCGTTCCAGCATAAGAAATTCCAATTTCTGCAACTGATTTTTGGGAAAGAGTATTGGTTAATTCCTCAAGCCACTTTTTGAACGTTTTCGCTCCACGTCCTTTGACGATTGGTTGGAGTTCGTGGTTCTTCATCTGCATTATTACACGAATATTCAAGAGTGAGCTTAGTAATCCTGTCACACGTCCAATACGACCACCCTTAACTAAGTTTTCTAGCGTCGAAACACCGATATAGAGTTCTGTATGATTTTTGACGTCCTCTACATGAGCCAAGATCGTTTCTAAATCTTTACCTTCTTTAGCAAGTTTTGCAGCTTCAACAACTTGGAACTTCATTGCTTGATCTGTAAAGGAACTATCAAGAACCGTTACATCAGCAGTTGAGAGGCTGGCCCCTTGGCGAGCAGCTTCCACAGTTCCAGACAAGGCATGGGACATGTGAATGGCGATAATTTGACTGCCATCTTTACCTAGTTCTTCAAAGACCTCAGCAAACACTCCCACAGGGGGCTGGCTTGTTTTAGGCAGATTCTTACTTTGTTGCATAAGATGAAGGAATTCTCCCTCTTTCAAATCTGCATCCGAATAAAGCACACTATCAATCATAACTGATAGAGGGACAACTGTGATATTTAATTCTTTAACTACTTCTGGTTCGATAGTAACAGAAGAGTCCGTTACAATTTTTACTTGTGTCATAATTCAATCTTTCTATTCTTCTTGATAGGATTGGGATTTTCTCCTTTATTATATCAAAAAAATGATAAAAAATCATAAGTGATCCGATGAAAAGAACTGAATTTTTGGTATAATCTATCTATAGAAAAGTGAGGAACAGCCATGATTCGAAAACTTCAACCGATTATCACCATTATTCTTGGAGCTGCTATCTATGCCTTCGGTCTTACCTACTTTGTTGTTCCTTATCATTTATTTGAGGGAGGGGCGACAGGTATTACCTTGATTACCTACTACCTTTTTAAGATTCCTGTCTCATTGATGAACCTCTTGATTAATATCCCTTTATTTATCCTGGCTTGGAAAATATTTGGACCTAAGACCCTCTACTCCAGCCTTCTTGGATCTATTTCACTTTCCGTTTGGCTAGCAATTTTTGAGCGTATTCCTTTGCACATCGACTTGCAAGGTGATCTCATCATTGTTGCTTTAGTCTCAGGAGTCTTACTGGGGGTTGGTTTAGGAATTATCTTTAATGCTGGTGGAACCACTGGTGGCTCTGATATCGTTGCCCGTATCCTCAACAAATACACCAATATTTCGATTGGTAAATTGCTCTTTGGGATTGACTTTTTTATCCTAATGTTGATTTTGATTATCTTCCAGGATCTTCGTCTAGTTACCTATACCCTCTTGTTTGACTTTATCATCGCTCGTGTTATCGACTTGATAGGCGAAGGAGGTTATGCTGGTAAAGGATTTATGATTATTACCCAATATCCTGATCAATTGGCCAAAGAGATTAACGATGAACTCGGACGTGGCGTTACCTTTATATCTGGTCAAGGCTACTACAGCAAAAAGGATTTAAAAATTATCTACTGTATCGTCGGTCGAAACGAAATCGTAAAAATGAAAGATATGATTCACAAAATCGATCCTCAAGCCTTTATCACCATCACTGAGGCTCATGAAATTCTGGGTGAAGGATTCACTTATGTGAAAGATTAAAAAAGCTGGGAATTCCCAGCTTTTATTCTTCTTCTGCGAGGGTTGAATGGCGGAACCCGTAAGTAAAGTAAATGACTAGACCAACTACAAGAGCGATGCTAAAGGCAATCCAGGTATCTAGACTATATTGAAGCATAAAGGAAACACAGATAAGAATGGAAAGAATTGGCAAAAGTGGCACCAAGGGTGTTTTAAACTCTCCCTCTTTTGGCATGCCCTTATCCTTTCTGAGTTTTATTATTCCGTAGGCTAGCAAAATCAGATAAGCTAGCGTACAAATATTTAAGAAGGCTGCAATACTGGCTAGAGGAAAGACTCCTGCAGCAATAGCTGAAGCAACTCCTGTTAAGAGAGTCGCATTTTTAGGAACGCGACTAGTCTTGCTTAATTGTTTGAAACTTTGAGGTAAAAGTCCATCACGTGCTAAGCTATAAATCATCCGAGACAAAGCATAAGTCATAGAGATACATACGGTTATCAGGGATAGAATGGCTACAAGCGAAACATAATTTGCCGCCCAGCCGATACCAATACTCCGTAATGAAAATGCTACTGCATCGTCCACATTGAGCTTACTGTAGTGAACAATCCCTGTCAATACTAAGGTTACCAAAGCATAGAGAATGGTGACGATTGTCAGAGAAAGGACAATTCCGCGGGGAATATTTTTTTGCGGACTTTGAATTTCATCAACTGCCATGGAAATAGACTCAAATCCGAGAAAACCAAAGAACATCAAAGATGCACCCGCCATAATCCCAGTACTTCCACCATATAGTTGACCAAAACCAAATGGAGCAAAATTCGTCCAATTTTCAGGCTTGATGTACCAAATACCAACTAGGATAAATAAGGCGAGAGCTGAGAATTTCAAGACCACTAAAAGCGAATTAAATCTCAAAGCTGCCTTAGAATTTAATAAAACCAATCCCGTTACCAATGTTAGTACTAAAATAGGCAGAAGATCAATATAGGTTCCCTGTTTAGGGTTAAAGGTGCTATTCAAGGCTTGCGGCATGGAGATACCATAATTACTGAGCAATCCCTTAAAGTAAGCTGCCCAGCCAGACGCCACACCTGAAACAGCCGTCATGAATTCCATGATGGTCAGCCAGCCAGCAATCCAGGCTGGCAATTCTCCTAAAATCGCATAGAGGTAACTATAAGCACCACCAGTAGCAGGCACACGAGAGGCAAATTCTGCGAAAAAGAGGGCTGAAAGAGAAACACACAGGGCAGAAATCACAATGGAAATCACTAGTGATGGACCAGCTAAGGTAGCCGCTGCTGTTCCTGTAATGGTGAAAATCCCTGTCCCCACCATGGCACCAATCCCTAGAAGAATCAAATCCCACAATTTCAAATGGCGATGCATCTCTGTCTGTCTCAGACTAACATCCTTGGTTCTAAAAATATTCATTCTTCATCTCCACTAAATGTAATTGTTCTATTTTACCATATAAAAGCAGTTTTGTGAATATTTATTAGGTTCTTTTTTGAAAAAAATTCTGAACAGAAAGGATTTCTGTTCAGAATTTGCATTTTTACCCACTGATTCTTTCAATTAGTTACTCATCAAGCGAGTAGGCTCAACAGTATACTCCATTGAAAGTTTTTTGGGGATTTGGGATTTTTTAAACTTCAAAATAAGGGAAGGGACGGTCACTATCTAAAGGACGATTTGGAACTTCTTGTTCCAAAATAGCGCGCCAACCAGATACCAATTCTTCAAAAGTCAGTTGTGCTTCTGGAGAAGCTGTTGTCAGCTTCCGACCAAACCAAGCCATGGTTGCAGTTTCAAACTGAAGCATAGCGTACTGGATTACTGGTACATCTGCCTCTTCATAATTCTCATTAACTGCACGTGCCACACCTGGTGCTTGTGGAAGGAGTTGATTGCTGATTTTATCAACTACAGTCGCATCCATCTCTCTCCATGAAAGAAGTTGACCATTTACCTGATAAAAGAGCTCAAAGGTTTCTTGATTATCCTTAAAATTAGCAAGAACAAAAGCACGTTCTACCGCCTCAGGACCACCAGCAGCTTTTACAGCGTTTATCAAGAGGTTTTGTTCCATTTGTCGCCAATAATCATCTGCTTCTTCTACTAAATCAACTGTAAAAGGTGGAATAATTTCCTCGGCAGAAATTTCGCCTTTATTCGCTTTTTCAACATTACCAAATAATTTTTTTAAGAATCCCATTTGCTTCTCCTTTTGGTTTTTATCCGACAGATCCTTCCATTTCATAGCTAATCAAGCGGTTCAGCTCAACTGCATATTCCATTGGAAGCTCTTTAGTGAAGGGTTCGACAAATCCCATGACAATCATCTCGGTTGCCTCAGATTCTGACAATCCACGGCTCATGAGGTAATAGAGTTGTTCTTCTGAAATCTTAGAAACCTTAGCTTCGTGTTCCAAAGCAACTTGCGAGTTGTGAATTTCATTGAATGGAATGGTATCTGACGCTGATAAGTCATCCATGATAATAGTATCACACTCAATGTGAGAGACAGATTTCTTAGAGTTTTTGTTAAAGGTTACTTGTCCACGGTAGTCCACTTTTCCGCCGCCTTTAGCGATAGATTTAGACACGATAGAAGAGCTTGTATGCGGTGCGTTGTGGATCATCTTGGCACCAGTATCCTGATGTTGCCCTGCATTAGCAAAGGCAATAGAAAGCATGGTCCCACGCGCCCCTTCTCCATCTAGATAAACAGATGGGTATTTCATGGTTGTTTTAGCACCCAAGTTTCCATCAATCCACTCAACAGTCGCATCTTTCAATGCTTTGGCACGTTTTGTTACCAAGTTATAGACGTTATCAGACCAGTTTTGGATAGTCGTATATCGCATATAAGCTCCGTCCAAAGCGAAAATTTCTACAATGGCTGCGTGCAAACTGTTACTTGAATAAGTTGGTGCTGTACATCCTTCTACGTAGTGGACACTTGCTCCCTCATCAACGATAATCAAGGTACGTTCGAACTGACCTGTATTTTCGTTGTTGATACGGAAGTAAGTTTGAAGTGGAATATCTACCTTGACACCTTTTGGCACGTAGATAAAGGTTCCACCTGACCATACTGCTGAGTTGAGGGCTGCCAACTTGTTATCTGTCGGCGGTACCAACTTCGCAAAGTATTGTTTAAACAAGTCTGGGTATTCCTTGAGGGCAGAATCCGTATCTGTAAAGATAATTCCTAACTTCTCAAACTCTTCCTTCATGTTGTGGTAAACCACTTCTGACTCGTACTGGGCAGAGGCACCTGCTAGATAAGCACGTTCAGCTTCTGGAATCCCGATACGTTCAAAGGTCTCTTTAATTTTTTCAGGAACTTCATCCCAAGAACGGGCTGGTTTGTCAGATGGTTTTTGGTAGTAGATCAAATCATCAAAGTCAATCTCTGACAAGTCTGCTCCCCAGGTTTGCATAGGCATTTTTTTGAAGGTTTCATAAGACTTCAAACGGAATTCTAGCATCCACTCAGGCTCTCCCTTAGCAGCTGATAATTCGCGAATGACTTCTTCATTCAATCCTTTCCCTGTCGATAGGACAGGCTCTACATCGTCATGGAAACCAAATTTATATTCACCAAGGTCAATTGGTTTTGGTTCTACTCTTTCTTCAGCCATAATATCCTTTCTTTCATTCTTTATTTCTACTGATTCGTAAGACAAAAGAAACTTGTCTTACTGTTTTTCTTGATCTTCAATTGTTTTCTTAAGTGCATTCCAAGCTAGAGTTGCACACTTGATTCGTTGAGGGAATTTGGCAACACCAGATAAGAAAGCTGCATCTCCAAGACTGTCTTGTCTGTCATCTTTTTGACCTTGGACCATTTCTGAAAAAATGGTCGCAAGCTCTAAAATTTCTTGTTTGGTCTTGCCTAAAACTGCATCTGTCATCATACTAGCAGAGGCAGTTGAAATCGTGCATCCTGAATTTAGAAAAGCAATATCTTCCAAACGGTCCTCTGCGTCAAACTTGACAGAGAGGTTGATGACATCCCCACAGGTTGGATTATTGAGGCTGATTTGCTCAGCATCTTCCAGCTTCCCTTGGTGATGTGGATTTTTCGAATGGTCTGCCACCACTGCCATATAAAGGCTATCTAGTTTAGAAAGTGCCATTGAAAAACTCCTTTGTCTTTTGTAGGGCATCGACTAGTTTGTCGCAATCTGCCTTGGTATTGTAGATATAAAAACTTGCACGAGCTGTTGCTGGGACTTCCAAATACTGAAGCAAGGGCTGCGCACAATGGTGACCCGCACGAACTGCTACGCCTTCATAATCCAGAGCTGTTGCAAGATCATGAGGATGAAGATCACCTAAGTTAAAGGCGATGACTCCCGAACGTTGAGCCAAATTCTGTGAACCATAGATAGTCAGTCCCTCAATTGCCTGCAGTTTTGGATAGACGTATGCAATCAATTCCTGTTCATGAGCTTCAATGGCATCCATGCCAATCGTTTCTAGATAATCCACTGCAGTCGCAAGTCCGATTGCACCCGCCATATTTGGCGTTCCAGCCTCAAATTTCCAAGGCAATTCCTTCCAACTAGCAGATTGCTCGTAGACAAAATCAATCATCTCACCGCCAAATTCTACTGGAGACATTTGATTGAGATATTTTTCCTTGCCATAAAGAACACCGATACCAGTCGGACCAGCCATCTTGTGACCTGAAAAGGCAAAGAAGTCCACATCCAAGTCCTGGACATCAATCTTCATATGAGGTGTAGATTGAGCTCCATCCACCACCATAATAGCACCAACTTTATGTGCCATTTGAGTGATTTCCTTGATCGGATTGACCACACCAAGAACATTTGAGGCGTGAGCTAGGGAGACAAATTTGACCTTATCAGTCAATTTAGCTCGCAAATCCTCCATGTCCAAGGCTCCATCCTTTAGATAGACATAAACAAGCTCCGCTCCAGTCTTGCGGCAGGCCTTCTGCCAAGGAATGATATTGGAATGGTGTTCCATGACAGAAATCAAGACCTGGTCTCCCTCAGTGAGAATTTCCTCAGCGAAGCGTGCCACCCAGTTAAGGCTGGTTGTCGTTCCTCTGGTAAAAAGTACTTCCTTTGTAGAGCTTGCATTGATAAACTTACGAATGGTCTCACGAGCGGCTTCATAAGAAGCTGTTGCTCGCTCAGCCAAGGTATGAACACCACGGTGAACATTGGCATTGTCCTGCTTATAGTAGCGGTTGATTGTTTCCAGAACTGCTAGTGGTTTTTGTGTCGTCGCAGCATTGTCCAGATAGACCAGACGTTCATCGTTGACAATCTGGTCTAAAATTGGAAAATCCTTGCGAATCGCTTCTACATCTAACATAGGCTTCCCCTTAGCGTTTTGACAATTTTTCTTCGATAGTTGCAATCATTTCGTCTCGAACTTCTTTGACTGGAATCTCAACGATAACAGATCCAAGGAAACCACGAACAACCAAGCGTTCTGCAGTTGCCTTATCCAAGCCACGACTCATGAGATAGTACATATCTTCTGGATCTACTTGTCCGATAGAAGCTGCGTGACCTGCAGTTACGTCATTTTCATCAATCAAAAGAATTGGGTTGGCATCTGAACGTGCTTGGTCTGAAAGCATGAGAACACGACTTTCTTGTTGTGCATCTGCTCCCTTAGCGCCTTTGATGATGTGACCGATACCGTTGAAGGTCAAAGTTGCTTTTTCAAGGATAACCCCATGTTGGAGAATATTTCCGATAGAGTTGCAACCATAGTTAGTCACTCGAGTATCAATCCCTTGAACCTGACGGCCACTTGAAAGAGCTACGACTTTAAGGTCTGCATGGCTACCATTTCCAATCAAGTCGCTATCAAAATCCGCAACGACGTTTCCTTCGTTCATGACACCGATTGCCCAGTCAATGCTTGCATCGTTGCCTAGTTTACCACGACGGCTAATGTAGGCAGTGACATTTTCACCTAAGCGGTCAATAGCCGCAAACTTCACTTGCGCACCGGAACGAGCAATCACTTCGACTGTGATATTAGCAGTTGCCTTCGCACTACCTCCACCTCGTGACTCTAGACGTTCAAGATAGCTTATTTTAGAGTTTTTACCAGCAATGATGAGGATATGCTTGTTAAATGGCACATCGCTATCGCTGTCTTGGTAGAAAATACCTTCGATTGGTTCAGCAATCTCAACATTATCAGGAATGTAGAGAACAGCACCACTGTTAAAGTAAGCTGTATGGTAGGCTGCCAACTTGTCATCGTCATACTTAACAGATGACATGAAGAATTCTTCGATCAGCTCTGGAATTTCTTCTAAAGCTGAATGGAAGTCTGTGAAGACAACACCCTGTTCAGCCAATTCAACTGGTGTTTGTTCAAAAACAGTTTGCGTTCCTACTTGCACCAATTTCAAGTGATTATCTAGCGCAGTAAAATCTGGAACATTTGCTGAAGGATCACTTTCTGTGATGGTTCCATCCCCCAAATTCCAACGGTGGAATTTCACACGCTCAATAACTGGTAATTCCAAACTCTCAATCTTATCAAAAGCTTTTTGACGGAGGTCTGACAACCAGCTTGGTTCAGCGTGCATTTCTGAAAAAAGTTTAATATTCTCTTTAGTCATTTACTTCTCCTAAAAGATACGAGGGAATTACAATTCTTCCTTGTAGTCGTAGCCAAGTTCTTCAGCTAGTTTTGCGTATCCTTCACGTTCCAAACGCGCAGCCAATTCTGGACCACCAGAAAGGACAACACGACCTTCCATCATCACGTGTACCACGTCTGGTGTGATGTAGTTCAAGAGACGTTGGTAGTGAGTGATAATCATAGCACCAAAACCTTCACCACGCATAGCATTGACACCTTTCGACACAACTTTAAGAGCGTCAATATCAAGACCTGAGTCAATCTCATCCAAAAGGGCAAAAGTTGGTTCCAACATCAAAAGCTGAAGAATTTCATTACGTTTTTTCTCACCACCAGAGAATCCTTCATTAAGGTAACGCTCAGCCATTTCTTCTTTCATGTTGAGCAATTCCATTTTCTCGTCTAGTTTAGTGATGAACTCACGAACTGAAATCTTTTCATCATCTTCTTTACCAGCATTCATAGCTGCACGAAGAAATTCAGCGTTGGTAATTCCAGGGATTTCAGATGGGTATTGCATAGCAAGGAAAAGTCCCAAACGCGCACGCTCATCCACTTCCAATTCAAGGATGTTCACACCATCAAACAAGACTTCACCTTTAGTGACTTCATAGTTTGGGTTCCCCATAATAGCGGCTGAAAGAGTCGACTTACCGGTACCATTTGGTCCCATGATAGCTGCAATTTCTCCTGTTTTCAGAGTCAGATTGACCCCTTTCAAAATTTCTTTTCCTTCAATCTCAACGTGAAGATCTTTGATCTCTAATACTGACATGATAGTTCCTTTCTTTTTCTGGCCTACTCCCTTTATCCTTAGAGAAATCACTTACATTTCTCAAAAAATACAAGAAAAGGTCCATAAATATACTCTACTAGTATAACAAAAAAAAGCCTAAAAGGCTTTGATTTTGTTTAGAAGCTAGTGACTAATCCTTGCGGTTTAGGTGCTGATCAATAGCATCTACTATTTTCCCCATTACATAACTTAACCTAAAATTTCGAAAAAGTAGAATGGCCCAAAAGGCTGCCATGAAATAGCGACCAGTCATCCAAGCTTCATTGAAAAAATAAGTCTCAGCAGCGGTAAATAGTGCTATCACGATAAATTGTTGTCTAGTCATAGGATTATTGTACCATGAAATCCACTTTTAGTCTTCTTCGACCATGACTTTATCAGCCAGAAATTCAAATCCCTCTGGAATCAGGCTCTCTTCTTCTACCTCTTGATCTGCTTGAGAAGACTTGTTTTTAGCTGAAAATGCTGCACGAACCTCTTTCCATTCCTCTAGGGAAATTGCCAGGATTTCAGGTGAAAATCCAGCCGCCTGGCTGAGAATATTGCCAAACATGGTATTGAGGTTATCCCGTTTCATGGTTTGCCCAGCATTGAAATTAGACTCAAAAGCTAAAATAGCATGGTGTTCGTTTGCTGCAACTGGCTGAGAACCAACAAGCAGAGCCTTATCAGGACCAGCTAAGCTTTCGATTACCTCTCCCCATGCATTCTGGAGGCGAATCAAGTTTTGCCGTGCCAATTCAGGATGTTCAACAGCTTCTTGTAGGATAGCCTGAACTTTATTACGGTCTACTCGATAGACAGTCTTGGAAGTGGTTGGACGGCTAGGGACTGGCGCCACTTGTTTAGGAGCAGTGCCCATATTGGCAAGTTCTTGCTTGAGACGGGCAACTTCCTGTCTCAGTGCTGAAATTTCGCTTTCAACAGCCCCTGAAAGCACTGATTCAGGCTTGATTTCTGCTAAACGAATGGTCATCATCTCAGCATAAATCTTAGGTTGCAGGCTAGCTTTCATATCCGCCAAACTCACAGTCGCTATTCGAATCATTTCAAAGAGACTTTCCTGAGAAAGAGCTAGATTGTCCATAAAAACTGGACTATGATGAGTATTTTCGCCACCCGTCTGAACAACCAGTAAATCACGCAAATACTGCAAGAGATCCGTCACAAAACGCGTCATGCTCTTGCCATTTTCAAACAAAAGATTCAAAGCATCAAGCGCTTTTGGGACATCCTGTTGGGCCAAGGCAGCTACGTAATCATCAAGTGCTGATAGACTAATGGTGCCTGTAATCTCCTCGGAGATAGCTGTAGTTAAAGCATTCCCTTGAGTCAAACTCAAGGCTTGGTCCAGAATAGACAAGGCATCCCGCATCCCACCTTCAGCTCGTCTAGCAATGATTGCCACAGCCTCTGGTTCAGAACTGATATTTTCTTTTTCTAAAATATGATGAATATGTGCTGTGATATCTTGCGTTCTAATCGATTTAAACTCAAAACGTTGGACACGCGATAAAATAGTTGCAGGAATCTTGTGCAATTCGGTAGTCGCTAAGATAAAGACGACATTCTGAGTCGGCTCTTCAAGCGTCTTCAAAAGCGCATTAAAGGCTCCCGTAGACAGCATATGGACCTCGTCAATAATATAGACCTTGTAACGTGCTAAGCTAGGTGCATAGGTAGATTTGTCACGAATTTCACGGATTTCATCGACTCCGTTATTCGAAGCTGCATCCATTTCAATAACATCTTCTAGGCTTCCTTCTGTCACTGCCTGACAGATATAGCAGTGATTACATGGTTCTCCATCCACTTGATTTGGGCAGTTCATGGCCTTGGCAAAAATCTTGGCTACGCTAGTTTTCCCAGTTCCACGAGGGCCTGAGAAGAGATAGGCATGACTAATCTTTTCCTGCTCAACCGCTTGTTTTAGGGTTTTAGCCACAACCTCTTGACCTACCAGTTGTGAAAAAGTTTGGCTTCTATATTTTCGATAAAGTGCTTGATACATTAGGCTTTCTCCTCAAACATCGTAAAGTCCCATTCTGTCTTCTCAAGCAAAATAGCGACAAATTGTTCCAAGTAATCACGGTCAATGGCATTGTAATCATCAATAAGTGAAGAATCCAGGTCTAAGACACCCAGCAATCGACCATTCTTGAGCATGGGAACTACGATTTCACTCTTGGCCATACTATCACAAGAAATGTAGTTTGGATAGGTGCTCACATCGCCAACTAAAACAGTCTCTTGAAACTCAGCAGCTTCTCCACATACTCCTTTTCCAAGCGGAATGCGAATACAAGAAACACCACCCTGAAAAGGACCTAAAACCAACTCGCTACCATCAAACAGATAAAAACCTGCAAATACTGTATTCGAAAAGCGAGATTTTAGGAGGGCACTAGCATTCGAAAGATTGGCAAGAACATTGCTCTCACCTTCAAGTAAATAAGAGAGTTCCTCATTTAACAATTGATATTGTGATTGTTTTTCTGAATCTAACATAGAACTATTATATCAAAAATGGGAAAGAGACAAAAGAAAAATCCCTTGTTTTAAACAAAGGATTTTGCGATTATCAATTTGATTAAAGTTCGATATCACCGAACAAGTCAGCCATTGAGAATCCTGTTTGTGTTTCTGGAAGTTCGAAATCACGTTTTTCTTGACGTTTTGGACGACGTGGACGAGCAGCACGTTTTTCTTCTTTTTGTCCTTCTTCTTGAGCTGGACGCTCTTCAAGAGCTTTGATAGAAAGTGATACACGTTCTGCGTCAGCGTTAACATCAAGTACTTTAACAGTAACTTCTTGACCAACAGTAAGAGCTTCTTTTGGATTTTCGATACGTTTGTGTGAAATTTGTGATACGTGAACAAGTCCATCGATACCTGGCAATACTTCAACAAATGCACCAAAGTCAGTCAAACGTTTAACTGTTCCTTCTACTACATCACCTTTAGCCAATTTTTGTTCAACGCCATCCCATGGTCCAGGTGTTGTTGCTTTAAGTGAAAGTGATACGCGTCCTTCTTCTTCGTTAAGATCAAGGATCTTCACTTCGATTTCTTCACCAACAGTTACAACTGATTTAGGTGATACGTTACGTTCGTGTGACAACTCAGTCAAGTGAACCAATCCGTCAACACCACCAAGGTCGATGAAAGCACCAAAGCTAGTGATACGAGCAACTTTACCAGTTACGACATCACCAACAGCTAATTTACCGAATACTTCAGCACGAGCTGCTGCAGTAGCTGCTTCAACAACTTCACGACGTGAAAGGATGAAACGGTTTTCTTTAGGATCAACTTCTTTGATTTTAGCATCAAATTCTTGACCTACGAAACGCTCAGTGTTACGTACGAAACGAGTATCCAACATTGAAGCTGGGATGAATCCACGAACACCTTCAAATTCTACTGAAAGTCCACCTTTAACGGCACGAGTTCCTTTAACAGTAACAACTTCTTCTTCGCGTCCTACAAGTTTGTCCCATGCTTTGCGAGCTTCAAGGCGTTTTTTAGATACAAGGTATGTAACTGTATCAGTATCTTTACCAACTACTTGACGAAGTACAAGAACATCCAATACTTCTCCTACTTTCACAAAGTCATTGATATCTGCATCGCGATCGTTTGTCAATTCGCGAAGAGTCAAGACACCTTCAACACCAGTCCCAGAGATTGCAACGTTAGCTTGAGTCGCATCAACTGTCAATACTTCAGCACTAACAACATCACCAGGCTCAACTTGGCTAACGCTATTTAGCAAATCTTCAAATTCGTTCATCTAAAAAATCCTCCAACAATCAAGTTTTTTCAAAAACTTGACATACTTATAATTTTTTTCCTAAGCACCCGCAAAGACATGTTCATATCGTTCACGTCTTTCAATTATAAAAATAAAATACCCTAAGATATTTTTCTTTTTATCTTGAATTTATTACCTAAGAACTGGGGTAGCTGGATTCGAACCAACGCATGAGGGAGTCAAAGTCCCTTGCCTTACCGCTTGGCTATACCCCATTGATGAATGGAGAGAGAGGGATTCGAACCCCCGAACCCGAAGGAGCGGATTTACAGTCCGCCGCGTTTAGCCTCTTCGCTATCTCTCCAATGTTTAACGAGAACTATTATATCATGAAATTTTCAATAAAACAAGTATTATTTTGTCAAATTATAGTTTTCAATCAAAATTTCCACAGCTTTTTCAAGTTTTTTATAAAAACTATCGACATTTCCATTCTTTATGATGGCAAATTGGCTATCTAATTCGGCAATTTCCCCAATAACCTTTTTCCCGATCGTCAAAACGTATCCTTCATAGCTGTCTTTTCCAACAGTCACTTTTGCATCTGTTAATTGGATTTCAATTTTCTTATCTTTTTTACTCATACTGCACCTCTTTTCACTTTTTCTATTGTACAAGAAAATGCTCAAACTAGCAAGAAAAAACTCCATTTCAGCTATTACAACTGCTATGGAGCTCTTCTTTATTTCATGTCTTTTAGTCCACTTTGACAATCCATCCTTCAGGCGCTTCTATATCACCAAATTGGATACCAGTCAATTCATCATAGAGTTTACGTGTAACAGGTCCTACTTCTGTTTCACTATAGAAAACATGAAAATCATCGCCATGTTGGATACCTCCAATTGGCGAAATAACCGCTGCTGTTCCACAAGCACCTGCCTCTACAAAACGCTCTAAATTATCGATTGGGACATCGCCTTCAATCGGTGTTAGGCCCAAGCGGTGTTCTGCCAAGTAAAGCAAAGAGTACTTGGTAATAGATGGTAAGATAGATGGGCTTAATGGCGTTACAAATTCGTTGTTCACTGTAATTCCAAAGAAGTTGGCTGATCCGACTTCTTCAATCTTTGTATGTGTAGATGGGTCTAGGTAGATAACATCTGAAAATTGGCGTGACTTGGCCATTTTACCTGGGAGGAGACTAGCAGCATAGTTCCCACCTACCTTAGCTGCTCCAGTACCATTTGGAGCTGCACGGTCGTATTCATCCTGAATCAAGAAGTTGGTTGGGACTAAACCACCTTTAAAATAGTTACCAACTGGCATAGCAAAGATGGTGAAAATATACTCTTCTGCTGGTTTAACCCCAATAATATCCCCAACACCAATCAACAGCGGACGAAGATAAAGGGTTCCACCTGTTCCATATGGTGGGACGTATTCTTCATTTGCACGCACAACTGCTTTACAAGCTTCTACAAACATTTCTGTCGGAACTTGTGGCATCAAAAGACGGTCACAAGTACGTTGCAAACGCTTGGCATTTTCGTCAGGACGGAACAATTGAACACTGCCATCCTTGGTACGATAGGCTTTCAAACCTTCAAACGCTTGCTGTCCATAGTGGAGACTTGGAGAAGACTCTGAAATATGCAAGGTTGCATCCTCTGTCAATTCTCCTTGATCCCATTGACCATTTTTGTAGTGAGCGATATAACGGTAAGGTAATTTCATATAAGCAAATCCAAGGTTTTCCCAATCAATTGCAACTGTCATGTGTTTCTCCTTTATACTATTCAAACTATGTGTTCTATTCTACACTTTTCTAGTAAAATTTCAAGTATTATTTGTAATTTTCTGAAAATTTTTTCAACATAAAGAAATCAGCCCTCTGGACTGATTCTTTTTACGAACTTGCTTTGTTCTCTTTAAAGACTTCTTTGAGGTAAGCATCGAAAACTTCCTCATCTGAAATCGTGTCTGAAATAAAGCTTCCATTGCTAGTGCGTTCAGACAAGTTCAAATCTTGCAATCGGCTCTGATAGATTGTTCCCTTGTTAGATTGGACAAGTAACGTTTGGTCGTTTTCTTCTACTTCTGTACTAAAAAGATCACCAACGAAACCTTGCTCTGCAACTGCTCCAGCCAAGAAGACACGGTGCGGTTTGTTTTTCAACTCACGCAAGACTTGTAGGCCTCGTTTAGCACGGCTGGTCGCTGGAATTTCCTCAATGGAAACGCGTTTCAAGCTTCCACGTTGGGTCAAGAGGTAGAAGGATGAAGTGTTACAGATAAAGGCAGCCTGAAGTGCATCGTCTGCTTTCAGGTTCATAGCCTTGACACCTGCAGCCTTGGCACCAACAACCGGAACCTCTTCGATATTGAAACGAAGGGCATAACCGTTTTGACTAATCAAGAGTACATCATCTAGTTTAATCGGAGCCACTGCTACGATCTGGTCTGTCTCGTCTTTGAGCTTAGCGTACTTGACTGATTTAGACTTGTAGGTCCGCCATGGAGAGAATTCTTTGCGTTCTACACGTTTGATTTGACCAAAGCGAGTCGCTGCAAAGTAGGTTGTCGCATCATCAAACTGATCCACTACTTCTACATAAAGGATTTCTTCGTTAGTTTCAAAGTTTGTAATGGTCTGGCTCAGGTGCTCTCCGATGTCCTTCCAGCGAATATCTGCTAACTCATGGATTGGTCTGTAGATGACATTTCCAAGAGTTGTGAACATCAAGAGGTGCTGGGTTGTCTTGGCAGCTTGCACAAAGATCAGACGATCATCATCACGTTTGCCAATTTCTTCCAGAGTGGATGCTGCAAAGGAACGTGGACTGGTACGCTTGATATAGCCTGCCTTAGTCACGCTGACATAGGTATCTTCCTCGGCAATCAAACTAGCTGTATCAATCTCGATTGCTTTCGCAGTGTCTTCTAAAGTACTCAAACGTGGTGTCGCAAATTTCTTCTTGACCTCACGAAGTTCTTTCTTCATAAGATTGTACATAGTACGTTCATCACCGATGATAGCCGCAAGCATAGCAATCTTTTCACGAAGTTCTGCTTCTTCTTCCTGCAAGACAACCACGTCTGTATTGGTCAAACGGTAAAGTTGTAAGGTCACGATAGCTTCAGCCTGCTCTTCAGTAAACTCATAGCTGACCTTGAGGTTTTCCTTGGCGTCAGCCTTGTTCTCAGAAGCCCGGATAAGGGCAATGACTTCGTCCAAAATCGAAATCACGCGAATTAAACCTTCAACGATGTGAAGACGTTTCTCAGCCTTTTCCTTGTCAAAGCGGGAACGAGCCAAAATCACTTCACGACGGTGGGCGATATAGCTAGACAGGATTGGAACAATTCCAACTTGACGAGGAGTGAAATTATCAATCGCTACCATGTTAAAGTTGTAATTGATTTGTAAGTCGGTGTATTTGAAGAGATAGTTGAGAACAAGCTCGGTATTAGCGTCTTTCTTGAGTTCGATAGCAATGCGAAGACCGTCACGGTCAGACTCATCACGAACCTCAGCAATACCAGCTACCTTGTTATTGACACGAACATCATCGATTTTCTTGACGAGATTAGCCTTATTGATTTCATAAGGAATCTCAGTGATAACGATTTGCTCCTTACCGCCTTTTAGCTTTTCAATCTCCGTCTTAGAACGAACAACCACGCGCCCTTTCCCAGTTTCATAGGCTTTCTTGATTTCATCACGCCCTTGGATGATAGCTCCTGTAGGGAAGTCTGGACCAGGTAAGAATTCCATGAGCTTGTCCACCTTGGCTGTTGGATGGTCAATCATGTAAACCGTCGCATCAATAACCTCAGCTAAATTATGTGGTGGAATGTCTGTGGCATATCCAGCCGAAATCCCAGTCGAACCATTGACCAAGAGGTTTGGAAAGGCTGCTGGTAAGACAGTCGGTTCTTTCTCGGTATCGTCAAAGTTCCAAGCAAAAGGAACTGTCTTTTTCTCGATATCTTGAAGAAGATAACCAGCAATCTCAGACAAACGAGCCTCGGTATAACGCATAGCCGCAGGCGGATCTCCGTCCATAGAACCGTTATTACCGTGCATTTCAACTAGAATCTCACGGTTTTTCCAGTCCTGAGACATACGAACCATAGCATCATAGATAGAAGAATCCCCGTGTGGGTGAAAATTCCCCATGATGTTACCGACTGACTTGGCCGATTTACGGTAGCTCTTGTCAAAAGTATTGCCATCTTTATTCATTGAATAAAGAATACGACGCTGAACCGGCTTCAATCCATCCCGAATGTCTGGCAAAGCCCGGTCTTGAATGATGTACTTGGAGTAGCGACCAAAGCGCTCTCCCATGATGTCCTCAAGGGACATGTTTTGAATGTTACTCATATAGGATACAAAGCCCGTAAAATGCAAAGTGAAAATAGGAAATTATTGCAGTGAGCGATGCTCACAAGGGAATTTATCTTTTTCACACAGCATTTAGGGCGTGTTCAACTCCTTTCAAAGAATATAGAGTAGGTTTTTATAGAATAAGGGATAATTTACAGAAATTAGTCCCGTGTTCAGTTACTATATATAACTAAACTATCTTTTCTGTAGTTTAATCTTTTAAATTATATACTTTATTTAGTTGGTGATTTGAAAGTCTCTCCTTAGCATACTGAATCATCTTCTCAGCTACTCTCATATCATAGTCAAATCCCATCTTGTGAGCAAGGAATTGAGCCTCTTGGTGGAAAAGTTCCATGGTAGCAAATAAAGACTGGGGGATTTTATCTAAACTTGTGAAATCAAGTAGATTTGAGAATTCCTTCTCTTTCTCAGCAGGTAAATAGTTAAAGAGATACTTGTAGTTCTTTCCAATATCAACTCTTCCCCTATCACTTGCTACCTGCCAGGCCATAACTTTTAAGAGTTCTTGTTGACAAATCCCGTAGAGATGGTCAGCGGCATAGAGAAGTTGCTTACGACGAATACCCTTAACCACATAGGCAGAAACCCACCAAAACTCATTGCAGACTTTTTCAAAATCAATCGCACTAGCTGGGCTTGTCCAAAAACGTTGAGGACTTGGAAAGTAGGGTTCAAATAAACCCTTCTTATCTTCTAAAACGGTGAACTCTGCTTCACTATCCACCCACTCTTGAATATACTCCGTAGGACAGAGGGTCAAATCAATCCGATTTCCATCTTCAAATAGCATCAGATAAAGTCGACGGTTACCTAGGACATTATGTTGCTCAATGATACGTGTGCCAAACTGGTCTAACCAAGCAAGGTCACTCGTCAAATTATCTAAGTCGTCCACGACATAAACAACATCATAGTCTTGAAACTCGTCTTTTGGTGCTTTTGGATTTGTCCGTGAACCAGACATGGCGACTGCATCGACCTGTAGCACTTTTGCGGTTTGCAAAATTAATCTCAGCATTTGCGCTTCACTTCTATGTTGTCTGCACATATCTTTTATAGAATTATTTTTCATTGCCGTCTTGCTCCTCTTGTTTTTGGATGCCTCGTATTCTTTTCTTCTCAAGCTCTCCTACGATCAATTGGATAGTTGAGCAAATCCCTAAAACGATTAAAATAAAATAAAACAAATTCATATCGTTTCTATGATATATTTGAAAACTTCTCCATAATACAAAAGTATTTACTAATGAAAGAAGGAAAAGTAAAATAGCATTGAATCGAAGTATTATAGCAAACTTACTCTTAAAATACCTATAATGTTTTCCAATTCTATAGAGAGTATATAGTGAAAAAACAATTATCAAAGGGGTGAACGCAAGTGCATAAAATAAGATAAACCCTATTCCTGAGTATGGTTTACTTTCCATTGGTAGATCTAATAGACAGATACCAATAGTGAGGATGTTCAATATAAACAAGGATACTGTGCGAGTACACTCTTTTCTACCTTTATTGGTCATTAAATCATATATAATTCCAAAAATGGCCAAGAGAACAAGGAAAAAAGGCATCATTAATAACGTAATCAATACCGCACCTCCAATAGTTTTAGCGATTGTTTACATACAAAAGATGATCGTCACCTTTACTTGAACTTTACAACTCCTCTGTCTGGTGAAGGTTATACCCTTCGTAATAATATGAAGCATCCACCCCCTTAAAGAAACGGGCCTGAGTGAGGTCATCCGTCAGATTATTGAGGAGGAGAAACTTGAGTTCGCCAGTCGATACCGCTCTACGCTTCGTGGCTAGGAGGTAATCTTCCTTGTCCACGTGAGACCAGTCCACGACTTGCCCCAGCTCAGCCTTGAGGAGATGATCCAGCCAGAGCCTCATACTTCTTCCGTTCCCTTCTCGAAAAGGGTGGGCGATATTTAGCTCAAGGTACTGCTCGACAATCTGCTCAAAGGTCTGCCGAGGCATCCTGTCAATATTTTCCAAGGAAGCTGCTAGATACATGACAGGCTCAAAGCGAACATTCCCTTTGGCGAGATTGACTGTCCAAATCTGGCCGGCGAAGTCATAGATTTCTTCAAATAAGAAGCCATGAATAACGGCCAGAGTCGCATAGGTGCCAGCTGCTTTATCGTCCAGAAGCTGCTTTTCAAAAAGCTCTTTCGCTCGGGTTTTGCTGATTTTTTCTTCCATCTTGGCTAGTTCAAGCGAATCCATCAGACCAAGTTTATTGTCAAGCGTCATAAATACAGCTCTTTTCATTTAGATAGATTTTCTAAGCCCTGTTCCCACAGGTTTAAAACCTACTGTCTGATAAAATCCATCCGCTTCTGATATTAATTCAATGCGAGTCAAAGGATGTTTTTGATGAATTTCAGCGATCAATCGCCGTCCCAATCCTTTTCCGCGATAGGCTTTATCAATGATAATCTCAGCTAAAAAGGTCGTCATGACTTCATCTGTCAAGTAGCGGGCAAAACCAAGGATTTTCTGGTCCTCTTCAACTACCAAGTAATGGGACAGATTTGTTGAAAATAATGATGTCACTTTTTCCTCTGTAAAAGAAATCCATTTTTCATTTTGATAAAGGGAATAAATAGCTTGACAATCCTTTGTGCTTGCAGGTCTGATTATCATTTTCTACTCCTTTCAAATCCAATGCGACCACTAATAATTTTTCAACTCAAATTTAGTTATATTCTAGTTGCTCTCCGTCGCTTCTTCCCTCGCCTTCTTAGCTGGCTTGCGTTTTTTATATCGACTACGGATAGCGTTGAGATGGTCACGGAGATCGGCATACTGCTTTTTATCTGGATAAGCATAGGCGTTGATTGCAGTAAAATCCACAAGGAAGTCATAGATTTCCTGCAACTTGAGGCGGACGGTCTTATTCTGGCTTGGAGCCTTGCCCTTGAGCTCAGTCGATCGCATAGATGACTTGTTTGCGACAAATCCCTTTAACCACGTAAGCTGATACCCACCAAAATTCATTACAGGCTTTTTTAAAATCCTTCTCAGTAGCTGGGCTTGTCCAAAAACGTTGAGGACTCGGGGAATAAGGTTCAAATAATCCCTTCTCATCTTCTAACACGGTGAACCCAGCCTCACTATCCACCCATTCTTGGATATGGTCTTTGGGGCAGAGGGTCAAATCAATCCGATTGCCATCTTCAAAGAGCATGAGATAGAGGCGACGGTGACCAAGCAAGACATGCTGCTCGATAATACGTTTGCCAAACTGGTCCAACCAAGAAAAATTTCTCGTCAGATTATCTAAATCGTCCACAACATAAACAACATCGTAGTCCTGAAACTCATCTTTTGGAGCTTTTGTATCCGTTCGTGAACCAGATAGAGCGACAGCCTCAACTTGTAAAGATCTAGCAATCTGTGAAATCGCATCAAGCATTTCTGTTTCAGTTCTCATCTTTCACTCCTTCAACACTTAGAGCTATTTGAAATTGTTTTTTATTATAAATTATAAACAATCGGTCATCTCCGACATTAGCTAAGCAATTAATCTCTATCCCCTACCAAAAAGTATTCTTGTCTTACTGATTTCGTTTGGTGTAATGGAGATAGAGAGGAGGAAGATAAGAAACCAGAATCATCAAAATCATTACCAAAAATGTCAACAGATGTATCTGAACTACATTTACAACATACGATCCCAGAACACCTACAGATAGGGGACATAAAATATAGGATAGGAAAATCAAAAGAGCCTTCCACCGTTTCTCCGGATAGACATAACACAATCGAATAAGTGTGTAGATTAAGGCTCCTGCTATCAAAGGAAAACCAAATAAAATCATGACAAAGGATGCCACTAAAGAACCGGATTCTGAGGAATCCATATTGAATAAAAGCATCAAGATCATAAAAAAGGTAAATACAATCGGTGCATATAAACCTTGGAAACTTTTTTTCGACTATTAATGTAGAATGCAAGAATAGCTGACGGTAAAGAAACTAAGAAAATTAAACCCAAGTAACTTCCAAAAATCGAATGTCCTGAACTATTCATTATTCACACTCCTTAAAACACTGTCGCTTCTTCCAGCGTAAACTTGACATTATCTTCAATCCACTTGCGGCGTGATTCAACCTTGTCTCCCATGAGGACATTGACACGGCGTTCAGCGCGGGCTAGGTCTTCGATTGTGACACGGATAAGAGTGCGGGTTTCTGGATTCATCGTTGTTTCCCAGAGTTGGTCCGCATTCATCTCACCAAAACCCTTGTAGCGTTGGAAGACAACTTCCACTTGAAAACCATTGTCTTCTCCTTCAAAGTATAGGGCTGGCGTCAAGGTTTCCTCAGCTTCATTATTGAAAGTAGTTAACTTGGAAATAGATTAGCAAACTTTACCTGTATAATTTTTGATAGCTGTGATATAATTCAAAATCCAACAATCCTGTCACAGTTTCTATAAAACGAAATCTTACTTTGCTTATTAGCTGAAATAACCTAATGTTTAGTTAAAATTAAAGATTAACCTTTTTGTCATTTTACTGATCTTTTTTAAATTCGAAGCCTTGACCATTAGTAGCAGAAAGTCCGTCTGAATTAAATATTTCAAGATGAATTGTATCTTTATCTTTCTTTTCAACCTGATATCGAATTCCATTATCATCAACTAAGTTTACAACCGAATCTTTACGATCCTTTACTTCTAGATCCTCAGCTATTTTGCTTTCACCACTTAAAATAGTCCACTTCCCACTTTCTTCTTTAAATTCATACTTAGAATTTGTTTGATTACTAGTCCATGTACCTTTTAGCCAGGCCTCCTTCGAGGCACAAGCAGATAAAATAACAGCCATAAAAGCAACTAATAGAACAGCATATATTTTTTTCATCATAACTCCTTTGTAATTCTAAAATTTATTAAAATACTGTCGCTTCTTCAAGCGTAAACTTGACATTATCTTCAATCCACTTACGGCGTGGTTCGACCTTGTCTCCCATGAGGACATTGACACGGCGTTCGGCGCGTGCTAAGTCTTCAATCGTGACACGGATAAGAGTGCGGGTTTCAGGATTCATAGTCGTCTCCCAGAGTTGGTCCGCATTCATCTCACCAAGACCTTTGTAGCGTTGGAGAGTGGCTCCTTTGCCAAATTGCTTGCGGAGTTCTTCTAGCTCTCCGTCCGTCCAAGCATAAGCTACTTCTTCTTTCTTGCCTTTGCCTTTGGACATCTTGTAAAGAGGCGGAAGGGCGATATAGACATGTCCTGCCTCAACTAGCGGACGCATGTAACGGTAGAAGAATGTTAAAAGAAGAGTCTGAATATGGGCACCGTCGGTATCGGCATCGGTCATGATAATAATCTTGTCATAGTTAGCATCTTCAAGAGAGAAGTCTGCTCCCACACCCGCACCAATGGTATAAATCATGGTATTGATTTCTTCATTTTTGAGGATATCCGCCATCTTGGCCTTGGCTGTATTGATAACCTTACCTCGAAGTGGCAAGATAGCCTGGAACTTACGGTCACGACCTTGTTTGGCAGAACCACCGGCAGAGTCCCCCTCAACCAGGTAGAGTTCATTTTTTGCAGGATTCTTAGACTGGGCTGGGGTCAATTTTCCAGACAACAAGCCCTTGTCTTTCTTGTTTTTCTTACCATTTCGGCTCTCATCACGCGCCTTGCGAGCCGCCTCACGCGCATCACGCGCCTTGATAGCCTTGCGAATGAGATTGGAAGCCAGTTCTCCATTTTCCATAAGGAAGAAGGTCAACTTATCAGCCACAATTCCATCCACAACCGGACGAGCTAGTGGACTCCCCAGTTTATCCTTGGTCTGACCCTCAAACTGGAGGTGTTCTTCAGGAACGAGAATAGAAAGAACGGCTGCTAGTCCCTCGCGGTAGTCTGACCCTTCAAGGTTTTTATCTTTTTCCTTGAGAAGTCCTGTCTTACGCGCGTAGTCATTCATGACCTTAGTAATGGCTGACTTGAGTCCTGTCTCATGTGTTCCACCATCTTTAGTACGAACGTTATTGACAAAGGATAGAATGTTATCTGAAAATCCATCATTGTACTGGAGGGCAACTTCCACTTGAAATCCATTGTCTTCGCCTTCAAAGTATAGAACTGGCGTCAAGGTTTCCTTGTCTTCGTTGAGGTAAGAAACAAAGTCCTGCACCCCATTTTCATAGTGAAACTCGATCGCTTCTTCTGTTCGCTTGTCAGTTAGAGACAAGGTCACATTTTTCAAGAGAAATGCTGACTCATTGAGGCGCTCTGAAATGGTATTGTACTTGAAGTCTGTCGTAGAAAAAATCGTCGCGTCAGGCATGAAGGTAACTTTGGTACCTGTCTTAGACTTAGGTGCCGTACCAACTTTCTTCAAGGTTGTGACTGGTTTTCCACCATTTTCAAAACGTTGCTTGTAGACTGTACCGTCACGAGTGATTTCTACTTCTAACCAACTAGAAAGGGCATTAACAACGGATGATCCAACCCCGTGGAGACCTCCAGATGTCTTATAGCCCCCTTGACCGAATTTTCCCCCAGCATGAAGAATAGTAAAGATAACCTCAACTGTCGGAATCCCCATAGCGTGCATACCAGTTGGCATCCCACGTCCATGGTCTTGAACCGTTAAACTACCGTCTTTATTAATCGTCACATCGATGCGATCACCAAATCCAGATAAGGCTTCATCGACTGCATTGTCGACAATTTCCCAGACTAAATGATGGAGACCAGCACCATCGGTCGATCCGATATACATCCCTGGACGTTTACGGACCGCATCCAACCCTTCTAGCACCTGAATGGCGTCATCATTATAATTGTTAATATTGATTTCCTTTTTTGACACAAGGAACCTCCTATTTGTTCATCTTTTCTATTTTACAGGTTTTCTAGCGATTTTGCAAAGTTTTTCCCATTCAGCTGTCACAATTTCACAGGATATTCTCTGACTTTCTATACCATTTCATGGTATAATAGTTCTATGATGACATTTGTATTATTAATTCTAGCTTATTTGCTAGGTTCGATTCCGTCTGGTCTATGGATTGGACAAATCTTTTTTCAAACAAATCTGCGTGAACATGGTTCTGGAAACACCGGAACGACCAATACTTTCCGAATTTTAGGTAAGAAAGCGGGTATGGCAACCTTTGTGATTGACTTCTTTAAAGGGACCTTGGCCACTTTGCTTCCTATTCTTTTCCACCAACAAGGTGTATCACCTCTTGTCTTTGGACTTTTGGCTGTCATTGGACATACCTTCCCTATCTTTGCAGGCTTTAAGGGGGGCAAGGCTGTCGCAACTAGCGCTGGAGTTGTTTTCGGATTTGCGCCTGTCTTCTGTCTCTACCTAGCAGTCGTATTCTTTGGAACCCTCTATCTTGGTAGTATGATTTCCTTGTCTAGCGTTGCCGCTTCTATCGCAGCCGTTATCGGAGTTCTCCTATTTCCACTATTTGATTTTATCCTAAACAGCTATGACCCTCTCTTCATTTTGATTATCCTAGCACTTGCTAGCTTGATTATCATTCGTCACAAAGATAATATCACACGTATCAAAAATAAAACTGAAAATCTCGTTCCTTGGGGACTAAACTTGACACATCAAGATCCTAAAAAATAAAACGCCAGTTTAAACTGACGTTTTTTTGTATGCTTATTTTGACTTGATGTAGTTGATACCGTCTGCCTTAGGCGCAACTGCTTTTCCAAAGAAGGCTGCCAAGACAAGGATGGTCAAGACATAAGGTGCGATTTGAAGATAAACCGCAGGCACTCCTTGTAGGAAAGGTAATTGAGAACCGATAACAGCCAAACTTTGTGAAAGTCCAAAGAAAAGACTGGAAAGCATAGCACCAATTGGGTTCCATTTACCAAAGATCATCGCAGCAAGGGCGATAAATCCAGGACCAACAATAGTTGTCACTGAGAAGTTAACTGAGATTGATTGAGCATAAATCGCTCCGCCAATTCCACCTAGGAAACCTGAAATAACAACCCCTAAATATCGCATCATGTAGACATTGATCCCCAAGGTATCCGCTGCCTGAGGGTGTTCACCAACAGAGCGAAGGCGAAGACCAAAACGTGTCTTAAAGAGAATAAACCATGCAAAGAATGAGAAGGCAGTCGCGATATAACCTAGTAGACTGGTTGACTTGAAGAAGATATCTCCAATCACTGGGATGTCAGCCAAAACTGGGAAATCAAAACGTCCAAAAGTCTGGCTTAAGTTATCCGTTTGTCCTTTGTTATAAAGAACTTTAACCAAGAAAACCGCTAGGGCAGGAGCCATCAAGTTCAATACTGTACCACTGACAACATGGTCCGCACGGAAATGAACTGTAGCGACTGCATGGATGAGGGAGAAAATAGCTCCCACGATACCAGCAACTAACAAGGAAATCCAAGGAGTCGCTGCTCCAAGTTGTTCTGCAAACTCAAGGTTAAAGACAACCCCAGAAAAGGCTCCCATAACCATAATTCCTTCAAGACCGACGTTAACGACACCACCACGTTCAGAGAAAACCCCTCCGATACTCGTAAAAATAAGTGGTGCTGAGTATATCAGCATAGAAGAGACCAAGAGGGTGAGTAATGTTGTAATAGACATCCTTACTTACCTCCTTTAACTTGTTTTTTAGGTTTGACAAAGCGTTCGATAATGTAGTGAACACTGACAAAGAAGATAATGGACGCTGTTACAATGCTAACAAGCTCAGACGGAACTTGCGCTGCGTTCATACCTGGTGCTCCTACTTGCAAAACTCCAAATAAGAAGGCTGCAAAGAGAATTCCAATTGGTGAATTTCCAGCAAGCAAACTAACTGCCATCCCGTTAAATCCGATAGCCAATGATGATCCCTGAACGTAAACGTTTTGGAAGGTTCCAAGACCTTCGACAGCTCCACCAAGACCAGCCAAGGCACCAGAGATAATCATTGATAGGATGATTGTACGTTTTGCTGAAATACCAGCGTACTCTGAAGCATGGGGATTGAGACCAACTGCGCGAATTTCAAAACCGAGAGTCGTTTTCTTGAGCAAGAACCAAATCACACAAACAGCAATGATTGCAAAGAAGATTCCGATATTCATACGAGAATTTCCAGTCAACTCTGATAACCATGGTGTCTGGTATGTAGCATTGGCACTAACACGAATCGTTGAGTCTGTACTTTGCATAATATCTTTAGGAAAGGCATGAATAAAGGCATTTCCCACATACAATACAATGTAGTTCATCATGATGGTCACGATAACCTCTGACGTACCGAGATAGGCTCTGAGGATACCTGGAATCGCACCAACAATTCCACCTGCGATCAAAGCAATGATTACTGTCAATGGAATCAACACGAGACGAGGCATATCTGGATTTGACAAGGCAAACCAACCACTGAGAATCCAGCCTGCCAAAGCCTGACCAGGAAGTCCGACGTTAAAGAAACCTGCACGACTGGCAACTGCGAAACCTAGACCTATCAAGACAAGAGGACCCATGGCACGGAAAATTTCTCCAATCCCACGGAGGCTACCAAAAGCTGTATAGAACAACTCCTCATAGCCCCAGATAGCATCATATCCGAAGATCCACATGACAATGGCTCCGAGCAAGATTCCTAAGAATACGGAAATCAAGGGAACCGAAATTTGTTGTAATTTTTTAGACATCACTCTTCTCCTTTCCCAAGTTTCCACCTGCCATCAAGACACCAAGTTCTTGTTTGTTAGTCGTTTCTGGCGATACAATACCTTGAATCTTACCATCGTGAATAACAGCAATTCGGTCTGAGACATTTAAAATCTCATCCAATTCAAAGCTGACAACAAGGACAGCCTTCCCGTTATCACGTTCTTCAATCAAACGTTTGTGGATATATTCAATGGCACCGACATCCAAACCACGAGTTGGCTGACTGACGATAAGGAGATCAGGATCACGATCAATCTCACGAGCGATAATCGCTTTTTGTTGATTTCCTCCTGAAAGAGCTGCTGCTGGAACAAATTCACTTGCCGCACGAACATCAAATTCTTCCATCAATTTCTTAGCATGTGAAGTGATATTGGCATAGTTCAAGATACCATTCTTGCTGAGTGGTTCTTTATAGTAGGTTTGAAGAGCGATATTTTCTGAAATCATCATCTCCAAAATCAAGCCATCACGGTGACGATCCTCAGGAACGTGCCCCACGCTTAGTTCTGTAATTTGTCGAGGATGCATCCCTACGATTGATTTGCCTTTTAATTCAACGCTACCTGATTCAACCTTACGAAGACCAGTAATGGCTTGAATGAGTTCAGATTGACCATTGCCATCAATACCTGCAATACCGACAATTTCACCAGCACGAACATCCAAAGAAAGATTCTTCACAGCTGGTACACCACGGTTTTCATTGACAACTAGGTCTTTGATAGACAAGACCACTTCTTTTGGTTGTGGTGCTTGTTTTTCCGTTTTAAAGGAGACTGAGCGTCCAACCATCATTTCCGCCAAGTCCGCATTTGTTGCCCCTGCAATTTCAACCGTCTGGATTGATTTCCCGCGACGGATAACCGTCACTCGATTCGATACCGCACGAATCTCATCCAGTTTATGGGTAATCAAAATGATGGACTTCCCTTCTTTGACAAGGTTTTTCATGATTGCCATCAACTCATCAATCTCTGAAGGAGTCAATACGGCTGTAGGTTCGTCAAAGATAAGGATATCAGCACCACGATAGAGTGTTTTCAAGATTTCTACACGTTGTTGGGCACCAACGGAAATATCCGCCACCTTAGCAGCAGGATCCACTGCCAAACCATAACGTTCAGAAAGAGCCTTGATTTCTTTAGTAGCACCAGCTATATCTAGAACACCATTTTTAGTGATTTCACTCCCCAAAATGATATTCTCAGCTACTGTAAAAGCCTCAACCAACATAAAATGTTGGTGAACCATCCCAATTCCAAGACCAGCGGCTTTAGATGGTGAGTCTAGTTTTACAACCTGACCATTCACCACAATTTCACCACTCGTTGGCTCAAGAAGTCCTGCCAGCATATTCATCAGAGTAGATTTACCCGCTCCATTTTCTCCTAAAAGTGCATGAATTTCACCTTTTCGCAGTTGCAAGTTGATTTTGTCGTTTGCTACAAATTCACCAAACACCTTGGTAATATCCCGCATCTCAATGACATTTTCGTGTGCCATATGCTCTTCCTTTCAGAGGTTTATTTTATTTCAATAAAACCTGCTAATCACATTAACAAGCTCTATTGAGACAAAAATTGCCTCAATTCTTAAAGAAGCGACCAATGGCCGCTTCCTAAGAAATGACTTTTATCCATTATTTTTCAGGAACTTTTACGCTTCCGTCAAGGATTTTAGCTTTTGCATCTTCAACAGCTTTTTTACCCTCTTCTGAAAGGTTTGTTACTGCTAGCTCAACCCCTTTATCTTTCAATGAGTAAACAATCACTTGTCCACCAGGGAATTCACCTTTTTCTGTTTTGTTGGCAATATCTTTTACAGTTGTACCAACTTGTTTCAATGTAGATACAAGAACAAAGTTAGATTCTTTACCATCTTTAGAAGTGTATTTACCTTCTGCTGCTTGGTCACGGTCTACACCGATAACCCAAACTTTTTCGTCTTCATTTTTGTTTTCGTTCAATGATTTTGCTTCAGCAAAGACACCAGCACCTGTACCTCCAGCCGCTTGGTAGACAACGTCTGCACCGGCAGCGTATTGAGCTGCTGCAATTGTTTTACCTTTGGCAGCATCACCAAATGAACCAGCGTAGTCAACTTGGACTTTGATAGATGGGTCTACTGATTCAACACCAGCTTTGAATCCAGCTGCAAAACGTGAAATAACTTCAGATTCGATACCACCTACAAAACCAACTTGTTTTGTTTTCGTAGTTTTCGCTGCTGCAACACCAGCAAGGTAAGCTGCTTCGTTATCCGCAAATCTTACGCTCGCAACATTATTTTGACCTTCAATCACATCATCAATCAAGACATAGTTTAGGTCAGAGTGGTCCTTTGCTGCTTCCTCAACTGCATTGTGAAGGGCAAAACCAACACCGAAGATCAGGTTGTAACTTCCAGCCGCTTGTTGCAAGTTGTTAGCATAGTCTGCTTCACTTGTTGATTGTAAATAAGTAAAGCCTTTATCTTTAGAAAGATTGTGTTCTTTACCCCAGTCTTGCAAACCTTCCCAAGCTGATTGGTTAAATGATTTGTCATCAACACCACCAGTATCTGTTACGATCGCTGCTTTGGTCTTCATTTCAGATGAAGATGAAGCTGCGTTACGAGAAGAGCGGTTACCACATGCAGCAAGTCCAACTGCTGCTACTGCAACTAGACCAAGGCCTAGCCATTGTTTCTTGTTCATTACTGAACCTCCTAAATATGATGTGCAACGATGTTGCAAGTATGGATTGATTGGCCACAAGGACCGCGTCACTCAGAGAGTGGCCAGACTAGTTTAAGTCTGTAAATGAGTATGGAAGTAACTCCCCGACCGTCATCTCGACCGTCGATCTATCTTTAGCGACTAATGTCACTTTTAGATCTTGTTCAAAAAATTCAACCATGACCTGGCGGCAAGCACCACATGGCGAGATGGGTTTTTCAGTTTGTCCGTAGACAATCAATTCTGAAAACTCTCGTTGCCCCTCAGAGACTGCTTTAAAAATAGCAGTACGTTCTCCACAATTAGTCAAGGGATAACTAGCATTCTCGATGTTCACACCCGTATAAATACTACCATCCTTGGCTACTAAAACAGCACCTATGGGAAAACGAGAATAGGGGACATAGGCTTGTTTGCTGGTTTCAATTGCTAGTTCAATTAACTCAGTAGTCGCCATCTGCCAATTCTCCTTTTAAGATTGTTACACCAGCAGATGTTCCGATACGGGTAGCGCCTGCTTCCACAAAAGCGACAGCATCTGCATATGAACGAGCTCCACCAGCTGCCTTAACTCCCATATCTGGCCCGACTGTTTCACGCATCAACTGAACGTCCTCAATAGTGGCACCACCAGTTGAAAATCCAGTTGATGTTTTGACAAAGTCAGCACCCGCTTTCTGGGATAATTGGCAGGCCACAACCTTTTCATCGTCTGTCAACAAGCAAGCTTCGATAATGACCTTAACCAGCTTGTCACCACTTGCTTCTACGACAGCACGGATGTCCGATTCAACTAAATCCAGATTGCCTGATTTGAGGGCACCAACATTGATAACTATATCAATCTCATCTGCACCGTTTTGGACAGCTTCTTTTGTTTCAAAAGCTTTCACAGCTGAAGTTGTTGCTCCCAAAGGAAAACCTACTACTGTACAAACCTTTACATCTGAGCCTTCAAGCCCTGTTTTCGCATGTTTAACCCATGTGGGATTGACACAAACGCTAGCAAAGTCATACTCACGCGCTTCAGATAGCAAACGATCAATTTGTTCTTGGCTTGCATCTTGCTTTAAAAGCGTATGATCAATATATTTATTTAACTTCATATTCGGATTCTCCCTGATTTTATGAGATAATTTCTATAATTTCTCGTAAACTTTGCACTCCATCATTTATTTTAACATATTTTTGAAATTCTGTAACTAGTTCAGAAGAAATTTTTCCATTTGTATAAACTTTTGCAACAATTTCACCCTTTTGAACGGAGTCTCCAACTTTCTTTTCAAAAACAATCCCTGTTTCATAGTCCAAGTCATCAGACTTGATTGCACGACCAGCTCCTAGTCTCATGGCATAGAGCCCAAATTTCATTGCAGGAAGAGCTGAAATAACACCTGTATCTTGAGCTGGAATTTCCAGCACATGGGCAACTTTAACGGGGCGATAGAGATCTTCTAAATCACCGCCTTGTGCTGCTACCATTTCTTCAAACTTAGCCAGTGCTTGGCCATTTTCCAGGTGTTGACGGATTTCCTTGATCGTTTTCTCAACATCAGCCAAGCCAAGCATAATCTGAGCCAATTCACAGATAAAGTGGGTAATATCCTGACGGCCTTTCCCTTGTAAAATCTCCAATGCCTCAAGGATTTCGAGACGATTGCCAATAGCTCTTCCCAAGGGTTGGCTCATATCGGTAATTACTGCTACTGTCTTTCGACCAACAGCCTTACCAAGATCCACCATGGTTTGAGCCAATTCGCGCGCCTCATCAACCGTCTTCATGAAGGCACCCTCACCGACCGTTACGTCTAGCAAAATAGCATCCGCCCCAGCAGCAATTTTCTTGCTCATGACAGAACTAGCAATCAAAGGAATCGTGTCAACAGTCGCCGTCACATCACGGAGGGCATAGAGAAGTTTGTCTGCTTTAACCAGCTGATCTGACTGCCCAATGACAGATACACCAATGTCCTGTACCTGACGAATGAAATCTTCTTGACTGCGCTCCACTTGGTAACCCTTGATTGCTTCCAACTTATCTAGGGTTCCGCCAGTATGCCCTAGTCCACGACCACTCATTTTTGCCACAGGCACACCAAAGCTAGCAACAAGGGGAGCTAAAATCAAGGTCACCTTATCACCTACACCACCAGTCGAATGCTTATCAACTTTAACCCCCTCAATAGCTGACAAATCAAACTCCTGACCTGTCTTGACCATATTCATCGTTAGATCAGAAATCTCACGTGTGGTCATTCCTTTAAAATAAACAGCCATAGCAAAAGCAGACATCTGATAGTCTGGAACAGTTCCCGCTACATAGCCCTCTACTAGCCACTTGATTTCATTTGAAGTCAGTTTTTGACCATCTCGTTTCTTTTGAATTAAATCAACTGCTCTCATTCTTTCACACTTCTAAGGATATAGTATCCCTTATCTTTCTTTACGATTTCACAATTTTCAAAAACATCTTCCATCTTGCTTTTGGCGCTCGGAGCACCTTGCTTTTTCTGAATGACAATGGTTAAATCACCTCCATCTTTCAAGAAATCTCTGCTCTTTTCGATAATCTCATGAACAACTTGTTTCCCCGCTCGAATAGGCGGATTGGAAATAACATGGTCAAATTTCCCTTCAACTTGTTCATAGATATTGGATTGGAAAATCGTTACTTCTACTTTATTACGTTCAGCATTTTGTCGCGCTAAGTCCAAGGCACGATTATTGATATCAACCATGGTTACCAGAGCTCCATAAGCCTTGGCCAAGGACAAACCCAATGGCCCATAACCACAGCCTACATCAAGGACCGTTTCTCCTTTGTTAACCTCCAAACACTTCAATAAAAGTTGACTCCCAAAGTCAACCATTTTCTTGCTAAAAACACCCGCATCTGTTAAAAAGGTCATATTTTCTCCCAACAACTCCACTCTCAACTCATGAATGTCGTGAGCAGCATCAGGATTTTCTGCATAATACATTTTACTCATAAAACTATTTTACCATAATTTGGCTTGGATTGTAAATCGTTTACAAAGTGATGATCAAATGAAAAAGACTGAAGAATCCTAGTCAAAAAACCTTTTCTTCAATCTCTTTCAATTATTAGAAATACATTACAATCTATCGGGAACTACAAATTATCATAGTCAGGAAAAAACAGATCGTCTGCAATCAGGCGCATTTTTATTACCATTTCTTAACCTTAAAATACTTTATTATCAACAAGATTCCCAATATGATGTTTAGATAAAAACCCAACTGATAAGTTTGTGTCAAGATTTCCAAACTTGTCCAAAGTCGTATCAAATCTTCTAGTGACATACGGAATAGATATCCTTCTGTAGCAATCCACAAAATCAAAAATAGATAACTACCAGCAGCAAGCCATTTCGTCCACTGCTTTTTTACTAGCCAGGCAATCAAGAGCGAACAGATAAAGACAGCTGTTACAAGGAGATGATCCATTAAGAAGGTAAAACCGTAATAGGTTTCTACAAAGCGTCTACCATTATCCGCATTCGCTCCCCTTATAAAAGGTAGTGTAAAACTTAAAATAAAACAGAGTTCCAATATGTAACATCTCAAGATTTTCATAGTATACCCCCTATAAGTTGCGAACTAAAAAGCCCACTTTTAATAACTGATAAGTCATCAAAAACAATTCCCTATCTAATCATTAAACTATTCAACCTCCATCTCTATTATACGATATTGACTTACTACCATCAAGAAACCGCTTTATTTTTTTAGCTTTTTATGGTATGATAAACAAAATATCTAGGGGAAAACAAATGACCAACGAATTTTTACATTTTGAAAAAATCAGTCGCCAGACTTGGCAATCATTGCATCGCAAAACAACCCCTCCCTTGACAGAGGAAGAGTTAGAATCCATCAAGAGTTTCAATGACCAGATTAGCCTGCAAGATGTGACAGATATTTATTTACCTTTAGCTCATCTCATCCAAATTTACAAACGCACCAAAGAGGATTTAGCCTTTTCTAAGGGGATTTTTCTCCAAAGAGAGAGTAAATCTCAACCCTTCATTATTGGAGTTTCAGGAAGTGTAGCTGTAGGAAAATCAACAACTAGCCGACTTCTGCAAATCCTTCTCTCTCGTACAGTTACTGATGCTACTGTAGAATTGGTGACAACTGACGGCTTTCTCTATCCCAATCAAACCTTGATGGACCAAGATATATTAAATCGCAAAGGTTTTCCTGAAAGTTATGATATGGAAGCTTTACTGGATTTTCTTGATCGCCTAAAGAATGGACAAGATGTCGATATTCCTGTCTATTCTCATGAAGTGTATGACATCGTTCCTGGAGAGAAACAACGTGTCAAAGCTGCTGACTTTGTTATTGTCGAAGGCATCAATGTCTTTCAAAACCCTCAAAATGAGCGCCTTTACATCACTGATTTCTTTGATTTCTCCATCTATGTGGATGCTGCTGTCGAGGACATTGAAAGTTGGTATCTGGATCGTTTCTTAAAACTGCTCAGCTTTGCCCAAAATGATCCCAACAGCTACTACCACCGCTTTACGCAAATGCCGATTGGAGAAGTTGAAGCCTTTGCACATCAGGTTTGGACCAGCATTAATCTCACAAATCTACAAAACTATATTGAACCAACAAGGAATCGGGCCGAGGTTATTCTCCACAAGGCTAAAAACCATGAAATCGATGAAATTTACCTAAAAAAATAATTTCCCCTTGTCAAAACCTAAGTTTTCATATATAATGGTATAGTTAGTAAATATGGAGGTAAGAACATTGGCAAACATTAAATCAGCTATCAAACGCGCTGAATTGAACGTTAAACACAACGAAAAAAACTCAGCTCAAAAATCAGCTATGCGTACTGCTATCAAAGCTTTCGAAGCAAACCCTTCTGAAGAACTTTTCCGTGCTGCTAGCTCAGCTATCGACAAAGCAGAAACTAAAGGTTTGATTCATAAAAACAAAGCAAGCCGCGATAAAGCTCGTCTTTCAGCTAAACTTGCTAAATAAGAAACAGTCCATAGAGGCTGTTTTTTTGTCCTCTAGTCAGAAAAGGTAGAAAATGAAAATCGCAATTATAGGATATTCCGGAGCAGGCAAGTCAACCCTAGCTGAAAAATTATCAAACTACTACTCCATCCCCAAACTGCATATGGATACACTCCAATTTCAACCTGGTTGGCAAGACAGTGACCGCGAATGGATGTTGGGCGAGATGAAAAACTTTCTCACAAAGCACGAAGCTTGGGTCATAGACGGCAACTACTCTTGGTGTTGCTATGAAGAAAGAATGCTGGAAGCCGACCAAATCATCTTTCTCAATTTTTCACCATGGACTTGTCTCTTTCGAGCCTTTAAACGGTATCTCACATACCGAGGCAAGGTCAGAGAAAGTATGGCAGCAGGCTGTCCTGAACGCTTTGACTGGGATTTTATCAAATGGATTCTCTGGGATGGGCGGACAAAGAATGCTAAAGTACGCTATCAACGGGTTCAAGAAACCTACCCTGAGAAAGTAATTGTCCTCCGGTATCAAAAGGAGATGGACCACTTCTTAGAAAATCTCGCACATAACAAGAAAAACCAACGTGTCTAACGTTGGTTTTTTGCTTTTAGCCAATCACACTTCCGTTTGGTACAGCTGGATCAACTGTGAGAAGGGTTAACTTGCCTTCATGTTCAGCTGAGAGGATCATTCCTTGGCTGACATATTTTTTCATCATCTTGCGTGGTTTAAGGTTGGCAACGATTTGGACTTTCTTGCCGACCAATTCTTGCTCGTTTGGATAGTATTTGGCAATTCCTGAGAGGATTTGACGGTCTTCACCATCACCAGCATCTAGGCGGAATTGGAGCAACTTGTCAGAACCTTCCACTTTAGAAACTTCTTTGACTTCTGCGACACGGATCTCGACCTTATCAAAGTCTTCAAACTTGATTTCATCCTTGTTGAGTTTGAGTTCAACTTCATCTGGATTCCATTCTTTTTCGACTGCTGGTTTGTTGCCTTCCATTTGTTCCTTGATATAGGCAATCTCTTCTTCCATGTCCAGACGCGGGAAGATTGGTGTTCCTTTGGCAACAACAGTCACACCTGCAGGGAAATCTGCCAAGCTCAAGTTTTCTAGGCTAGAAACTTCTGCTAAACCAAGTTGTGCCAATACAGCGCGACTAGTTTCCATCATAAATGGCTCAATCATGTGAGCTACGACACGAAGGCTAGCTGCCAAGTGGCTCATGACACTTGCCAATTGGTCACGAAGAGCTTCATCCTTAGCCAAGACCCATGGAGCTGTCTCATCGATGTATTTGTTAGTACGAGAGATAAGAGTCCATACTGCTTCTAGGGCACGCGGGTAGTCAACTGCTTCCATGTGTGTATGGTAGTCAGAGATAGATTGCTCTGCTACTTGAGCAAGAGCATTATCAAATTCAGTCACACCCTCTACATAGGCAGGAATTTGTCCATCAAAGTACTTGTTAATCATGGAAACTGTTCGGTTGAGGAGATTCCCAAGGTCATTGGCCAATTCATAGTTGATACGGCCGACGTAGTCTTCTGGAGTGAAGGTTCCATCTGAACCGACTGGAAGGCTACGCATGAGGTAGTAACGAAGTGGATCCAGTCCATAACGTTCTACTAGCATTTCAGGGTAAACGACATTCCCTTTAGACTTAGACATCTTGCCGTCTTTCATGACGAACCATCCGTGGGCAATCAAACGTTCAGGCAACTTCATATCCAACATCATGAGAAGGATTGGCCAGTAGATGGAGTGGAAACGAAGAATGTCTTTTCCGACCATGTGGAAGACCGTTCCATTCCAGAATTTATCGTAGTTAGCATGATCCTCTTGACCATAACCAAGAGCAGTCGCATAGTTGAGAAGGGCATCAATCCAAACATAGACAACGTGTTTTGGATTGGATGGGACTGGAACTCCCCAGGTAAAGGTTGTACGAGATACTGCTAAGTCTTCCAAACCTGGCTCGATGAAGTTACGCAACATTTCATTAAGACGACCATCTGGAGTGATGAAGTCAGGGTGCGATTTGAAAAATTCAACCAAACGGTCTTGGTATTTGCTGAGGCGCAGGAAGTAAGATTCTTCAGAAACCCATTCCACTTCGTGACCTGATGGAGCAATACCGCCTGTCACATTTCCAGCTTCATCACGGAAAACTTCCGCAAGCTGGCTTTCTGTAAAGAATTCCTCATCTGAGACTGAATACCAACCAGAATATTCACCTAGGTAGATGTCATCTTGAGCAAGCAAGCGTTCAAAGACTTGCGCCACTACTTTTTCATGGTAGTCATCCGTTGTACGAATGAATTTATCGTATGAGATATCGAGTAATTTCCAGAGTTCTTTGACGCCAACCGCCATGCCGTCAACATAGGCTTGTGGTGTAATTCCAGCTTCTTCCGCTTTTTGCTGGATTTTCTGACCATGCTCGTCAAGACCTGTCAGATAAAAGACATCATAGCCCATGAGGCGTTTGTATCGAGCTAGGACATCACAAGCGATGGTTGTGTAGGCAGAACCGATATGAAGTTTACCAGATGGATAGTAAATCGGTGTTGTAATATAAAAATTCTTTTCAGACATAATTTTTCCTTTCCAGGCAAATGAAACCTGTTTTTCTAACACTTCATTATATCATATTTTCAGTAATATTCGATAGGGAAATCCATACAAAAACAAGATAGACAAATGTCCATCTTGTTTTTCCTCTTGTTTATATTACTCATAGCGAAGGGCTTCGATTGGATCAAGCTTAGAGGCTTTATTGGCCGGCAAGACGCCAAAGATCATACCAACGCTGGCTGACACAGCCAAGCTAAAGAGAGCAATTGGGAGGGAAACCCCAACTTCGATACCTGCAATCATGTTTTGAAGCAATACTCCAGCTAACATGGTCATTCCAGCAGCAATCCCAAGACCGATGACACCACCTAGCAAGGTCAAGATCATAGACTCAATCAAAAACTGTACTAAGATATTAGCCCGAGTAGCTCCGAGAGCTTTCCGCAGACCAATCTCCCGCGTGCGTTCTGTCACCGAAACCAGCATGATATTCATAACACCAGTTCCCCCGACAAAGAGAGAGATTCCTGCGATGGCACTGATAATGGTGGTCATAAAACCAAATAGTTGTTGTACCTCTTGGAAGGCGGCAGTTGCATCCGCAACTTGGTACTCTCCTTGTTGAAGACCTGCAATCTCAGTCAGTTTTCGAGCCAACTCCGGACCCAAGGTCTGCGTTAGACTAGTATCATTGACACGAAAGACGATGTTCGATATTTCATCAGTATTAAAATTGGCTGCGAGAGAGATGTTAGTCGTAATTGGAAGACCACCAATCCCAAAGGCTTTCGCAGTTTTAGCTTCATTGCTAGTATAAACGCCAATAACACGGTAACTAAATTCATTGACAGAGATGATTTGATTAACCGCAGCTTCTGGACTATCAAACAAACTCTTGGCTAGTTCTTCATCCAACAAAATCACACTGGCAAATTCCTTGTAGTCTTGCGGTCTTAGACTTCTACCCGCAACGATTTCATTTTCAACTGCGTTCATGTAGGTGCTATTTCCGCCTGTCAGAGTCGCTCGTTCAACCTTCTTATCCTTATAAGATAGGGTAACGTTGGTCGAGTTGGTGACATAGTAACTGTCTACTCCTTTGAGTTTAGCAGCTTCCTTGACCCAGGATTCTAGTGGTTTTGGTGGTTCAACATGAACATCCTCTTCTTTCCCACTGACTGTCAAAGCGGATTGTTTCTGCGTAAAGGAACCGTCCTTGCTTTTGATAGGAGAGAAAAAGACATGGATATCTTTCTGTGATTTGGTCATGTTTTTATTGACCTGACGAGACATGGAGTCTCCCAGAGCCATGATGACGACGACAGACGAAACTCCAATGATAATCCCGATCATGGTGAGGAAGGAACGCATCTTGTGGGCCATGATGGATGAAAAGGCAAATTTCAGATTCTGCATCTTAATTTTCCTCCTTTTCTACCAGAGCACTGTCTGATGAGATGACCCCATCACGAATGACAATTTGGCGTTTGGCATAGGCAGCAATCTCAGGCTCATGCGTGACCATGATAATGGTTTTCCCTTCCTTGTTTAACTCCACCAACAGCTGCATAATTTGATTTCCTGTCTTGGTATCCAAAGCTCCTGTAGGTTCGTCAGCTAGGATGATAGAAGGATTATTTACCAAAGCACGAGCAATCGCTACACGTTGCTTTTGACCACCTGATAACTCGGAAGGCAAATGGTGACTGCGTTCCGTCAGTTCAACCTTTTCCAGAAATTCCTCCGCCAATTTCCGACGTTTTGAAGCCGAAACACCAGCGTAAATCAAGGGCAATTCGACGTTTTGAAGAGCATTGAGCTTGGACAAGAGAAAGAACTGCTGAAAGACAAATCCGATTTGTTGGTTGCGGACCTTGGCCAGTTGTTTCTCTCCAAGACCTGCTACTTCTTGACCATCAAGATAGTACTCTCCACTGGTTGGTGTATCCAGCATTCCAATGGTATTCATCAAAGTGGACTTACCAGAACCGGACGGTCCCATAATGGCGACAAACTCACCTTCTTGAACTTCTAAGTTAATATTTTTTAGGACCTGCAGTTCTTGGTCACCATTTCGATAACTCCTGCAGATATTTTTTAGACTAATTAGTTTCTTCATCAGCCTTCACCTCTTTTCCTTCTTCCAAGGAAGATGTTGGATTACTGATGACCTTGGCACCGTCTGTCAAACCTGAAGTAATTTCTTGGTTGTCTGCGTCCGCATTCCCCAAAGTAACTTCTACCTTCTTCGCTTTTTTCTGGTCGTCTAAAAGCCAGACATAGTTTTTGTCATTTTCGGTAACGACACTTGTTAAAGGAACAAGGATGGCTTTACTCTTGTTCTTAACTTCCACACTGACAGAGAAGCCTTGTTTCAACTCACCGATATCGCTAGTCACATCAACAGTATAAGGGTACTTAGATCCAGTATTTCCTCCAAGGGCTGCATTTGCTGCTTCTCCATTGTTTTTAGGATAATCAGAAATATAGCTAATTTTACCTGCCCAGCTCTTATCTTGGTAAACCTTCGAAGTAAAGGTAACTTCTTGCCCAACAGAAAGGTTAGCAAGGTTGTATTCAGACAACTCCCCTTTGACCTGCAAGTTTTCATTACTTACAACATGTACTACCACTTGGCTGTTACCTGTTGGCGATTTGGAAACATTACGATTAACTTCAACTACAGTTCCTTCTAGTGTACTGAGGACAGTTGCAGCATCTAGCTGAGCTTGAGCCTTGTTGAGCTGAGCCACAGCATCTGCACGATTATCCTTGGCATCACTGATTTGAGAGTCGATAGAGGATACTGAAGAAGTCGCTGCTTGGGCTTGTTCTGGGAGTCCTGCTTCTGTTGGAACTTGTGTGGAAGCTGGTGCAGCTGATGCATTTTCACGAGCCTTGTTTAACTCCTCGATATGACGGTCTGCCTTTGCAACTGCACGATCGGCTGCATCATAGGCAGCTTGAGCATCTGCACTGCTGTATTTCACCAAAGCTTGCCCTTCTTCGACCTTGTCTCCAACCGAAACAAGAATTTCATCTAAATCTCCCTTACTAGCATCAAAATAAACGTATTGTTCATTTTTTGCTGTAACCGTACCTGACAAGAGAACCGATGAAGCAACAGAACCTTCCTTAGCAGTAACGATATGAGAGGTTTCCTCCTTGACTGCTGACTGGGAAGGTTGTCTAAAAATCAAAATGCCCGCAGCACCGATAACAATAGCACTGGCAACACCAATTGCTGTATATAATTGCCATTTTTTTGCCTTTTTATTTCTTTTCATTTTCAAGCTCCTTTATTCTTTTGCCTTACAAAAACCATTATATCAGAAATACGAGACCTAAACAATGATCGTTCAGAGAGAAACAATGACAGTTCAGGAGAAATATTTCGTTCGGTATTTGTATTTGGATTATTGTACTAGGTATATAATACACTATCTTTGAAAAAATGGCAAGAGTTTTTATAATTTTTTTACCGTAGCAGATTTTTGCATTCAAAAAATAAAAAGGATAGAATATGACTATCAAAGCTATAAGGAGTTTTCTATGAGAGAATATGATATCATCGCCATTGGTGGAGGGAGCGGCGGCATCGCCACTATGAACCGCGCTGGCGAACACGGCGCTAAAGCAGCTGTTATCGAGGAGAAAAAATTAGGTGGAACTTGTGTCAACGTTGGCTGTGTTCCTAAGAAAATCATGTGGTATGGAGCGCAAATCGCTGAAAGCTTCCACCACTACGGTCCTGACTATGGGTTTACAAGTTCAGATGTTCAATTTGATTTCGCAAAACTTCGTCAAAACCGTGAAGCCTACATCGACCGCGCTCGCTCATCTTATGATGGAAGTTTCAAACGCAACGGAGTTGATTTGATTGAGGGGCGTGCTCATTTTATTGATTCCCACACTGTCAGTGTTAATGGTGAATTGATTCGTGCCAAGCATATCGTGATTGCGACTGGCGCTCGTCCAAGCATTCCAACTATTCCTGGAGCTGAACTCGGTGGTAGCTCAGACGATGTCTTTGCTTGGGAGCAACTTCCTGAATCCGTTGCTATCCTAGGAGCTGGCTATATTGCAGTTGAGCTAGCTGGTGTTCTCCATGCACTCGGTGTAAAAACTGATTTGTTCGTCCGTCGCGATCGTCCTTTGCGTGGTTTTGACAGCTACATCGTGGAAGGTCTTGTCAATGAAATGGAAAAAACAGGCCTGCCTCTGCACACCCATAAGGTTCCGGTTAGACTCGAAGAAACTGAGCAAGGCATTACGATTCATTTCGAAGATGGTTCTAATCACACTGCAAGCCAAGTTATCTGGGCTACCGGCCGCCGTCCAAATGTAGACGGCTTAGAGTTAGAAAAGGCTGGAGTTACACTCAACGAACGTGGATTTATCCAAGTGGATGAGTATCAAAATACAGTTGTAAATGGTATCTATGCCCTTGGAGACGTTACTGGTGAGAAGGAACTTACTCCAGTAGCCATCAAGGCTGGACGTACCCTATCTGAACGTCTCTTTAATGGGAAAACAAGTGCTAAGATGGACTACACTACTATCCCTACTGTTGTCTTCTCCCACCCGGCAATCGGAACGGTAGGTTTAACCGAGGATCAAGCTATCAAAGAATACGGCCAAGATCACATCAAAGTGTACAAGTCAAGCTTTGCATCTATGTACTCAGCAGTTACAAACCATCGTCAAGAATCTCGCTTCAAACTCATCACCGCTGGTGCTGATGAAAAGGTTGTCGGACTTCACGGACTCGGTTACGGAGTGGATGAGATGATTCAAGGATTTGCAGTCGCTATCAAGATGGGAGCGACCAAGGCAGACTTTGACGCTACAGTAGCTATCCACCCAACTGCTTCTGAAGAATTTGTGACCATGCGCTAATTATCGCAAGAGACCTCAAGAGGTCTCTTTTTACATGCAAAATCCGCTGTTACAAAATTGTTACCTCGTTATAAGAAATAGGTTGACTTTTTCTTCTGAATTAGTATAATAGTTACTATAATTTTGAAAAGAGGTTAACAGTTTTGAAAAAAGCTCATATCTATGCTATCCCTGCTATCGGTGCTGCTCTCATTGCCGTATTGGCACAAATCAGTCTCCCTATCGGTCCTGTCCCCTTCACCCTGCAAAACTTTGCGATCGGTCTGATTGCTACTGTTTTTAGACCCAGAGAAGCTGTTTTATCTGTAGCTCTCTATCTCCTGCTAGGTGCCATTGGTTTACCTGTTTTTGCAGGGGGAGGAGCTGGATTTCACGTTTTAGTTGGTCCAAGTGCAGGCTATCTTTGGTTCGACCTTGTCTATGCTGGACTTACATCTTATCTCATCCATCAAAATAGTGGCTACATTCGCATTTTCCTAGCCAACCTCTTGGGTGACTCTCTCGTCTTTGTCGGAGGTATTCTCAGCCTCCACTTCCTTGCTGGGATGCCATTTGATCAGGCACTAGCTGTCGGTGTCCTTCCCTTTATCCTCCCTGATCTTGGTAAGATTATTGCCATTAGTTTCATTAGTCGTCCCCTACTCAAACGATTGAAAAGCCTTCCATATTTTTCAAGATAAAAGAATAGTCTAGAACCATTGTTCTGGACTATTTCCTTTCTAAGAATCAACTGTACACTATTTAGCTACTTGACTATTCTTATACCAGTATGAATATTAATCGTTTTATTCTTCAAATTACAGCTATTCATGATATGCAAAGTAGAAAAGTATTCTAATTGATTCAAACCAAATAAGCTTCCATTGATTTTGGAAGTTTAACAATTGTATACTTTTCAGAAAACGTATTTTCACTGAGATAGCTATATTTTATAAATTATTTGTGATACAATAGAGCTACCTAAAAGATTCAGAAAATTTAATGTTCATTGATTGTTTATATTAACTTGAACATTCTGATTTTTCTTCATTCAAAAATAACTGTAAATAATTATAAGTAGAAAGGTAATTCTATGGCAAAGAATACTCATGAGCTAATCATTGGGGCTCTCATCACACTAGCTAAGAAAAATCCTCAGCGTAGTTCCTTTACAATGACTGAAATTGCTGCTGAAGCTGGTATTTCACGACAAGCGATTTATCAAAAGCATTTTAACAACTTTGAAGATATTATCGAATACATTCACGAAGAGACCAATCAGCACATTTTTAACGTCTTTAATAAGTACTGCCCTAGCAATGATGGAGATCCTATCAGCTTTTTAGCAGACCATATACTTCCTCTCATATACGAAAAAAGGGAAGTTGTTAACACCTTGTATACCACACAAGTCGACCCATGTTGGAAGGAATTTCTTCGTGGAACATACTCTGAATGGGTCCTCAAGAATGTCAATTACCAACTGAAATATAATTTTAATAAAGAAGACATCGCTTATATCATTACGACTATGGCAATCTCTTTCATTGAAGTCTGGATTCGTAAAGATGATCCAATTCCACCTGAAGAATTTAGAAAGACTTTCATTCAATTATCTAAAACTTCTCTGTGTGACTATATTGTATCCTAAAAAAAGAATCTTGAGTTGCACTCAAGATTCTTTTTATTGTTGCCCTTTAAAGGCATCGACCATTACCTGAAATTCTTCATTGGAAAGCGTGATTCCTTTGCCCATTTTGGTATGGTCAGGACTCCAAGAACGAATATCAAACTTTGCAGGGGCACCATTAAAGCTAACTCTATTTAGTTCTTTTGTCCATCCTTTGTCATTTTCAGACAAGGTGAGCAAGTGTTCTTCGATTTCAAATGTAAATTCTGCCATTTTAACTCCTTTATGTGATATGCTTTCTATAGTCTATTCGTAAAAATCTTGTGGTTTTTAGGAAAATTTTATATAATGTGGATATATAAGAAGGGAGGATTCTATGAGACAAACATTCAAACTAGTTCTAGATAAACTACATGGTTTTCTCAATGGGAATGATGATCATCCTCAAATCGAGGATAACTCCCTCACTGCTATGATTGAACAAGCCATCCAGAAAAAGACGGCTGTTCATGTCATACTTGCTGAGACAAGTTTTACGGGTGATATTGTTAAACACGATGCTAATCGCCAACAAATTATCGTCAAGAATTTTTCAAAAAACGTAACTCGAATCATTCGTATCAGTGACATTAAGCGACTTCGTTTCGTTCCCTCAACTGTACAAAAAGCTCAGAAAAGTCTATTTAAGAAAGAGTGAGATGTTCTTTGCATCCCACTCTTTTTCTTAACGGATCTGTTCAAAATGAAGATGAACGGCGATATGGTCACTATAGCCACTTCTCTCCAAATCGCGTTGCAAGCGATAAGAGATATAGTGTTCTGCAATAGTAATGTAGCCAGCTCCAAGTAAGCGGTGCTCGACCATTGATTGGATCATGCTGATAGTAGCACGTTCTACTTTTGCTTCTTCCAAGTCCAAAACGACTTTTTTAGTAACTTGCGCTAGGTTTTGACGCAGGTCATCGGTCAAAACATAAACTGTTTGAGCTGCTTTTAGGACAGCTTGGTAAATTTTATCTGGATCAAATTCAGCAATTTCTCCATTACGTTTGATTACTTGCATAAGGTTCTCCTTTATTCTTTGTTTTCTTTGATTTCAGCCAGCATCTTTTCTTCTTCGGCTGTCAGTTGATAGTTTTCTAGCAGGTCAGGTCTGCGCTCGTAGGTTTTCTTTAGACTCTCATAGAGCCGCCACTGGCGAATCTTTTCATGGTGCCCACTCATGAGCACATCTGGCACGACCATGCCTCTATAGTCATAAGGGCGAGTGTACTGGGGATATTCAAGAAGTCCCGAAGAGAAGCTATCATCTTGGTGGCTAGACTCCTTACCAATCACTTCTGGTATCAAGCGCACGGTCGCATCAATCATGGTCATGGCCGCCAATTCTCCTCCAGTCAAAACATAGTCTCCTAGGGAAATTTCATCGGTTACCAAGGTCTTGATACGCTCGTCATACCCTTCATAGTGACCACAGATAAAGATTAGTTCCTCTTCCTGAGCCAAATCCTCAGCGTAAGCTTGATCGAACTGTTTTCCAGCAGGATCAAGAAGAATGACACGGGGATTTTTCTTTTCAATAGCATCAAAGGCATCGAAAATGGGTTGGGCTCGGAGCAACATCCCCTGACCGCCTCCGTATGGTTCATCGTCAACATGACGGGCCTTTTCAGCATATTCTCTGAAATTATGATACTGGATATCCAAGAGCCCTTTTTCTCGAGCCTTCCCAACAATCGAGTGTTCCAGCGGAGAAAACATCTCAGGAAAGAGGGTTAAAATATCAATCTTCATCATCTAACCCTTCTAAGATGTCCACATCAACCCGTTTGTTTGGAATATCAACATTGAGAACTACTGGCGGAATATAAGGTAAAAGCAAATCTCGCTTACCTTTTCGCTTTACCACCCAGACATCATTGGCTCCTGGTTGCAGAATTTCCTTGATGGTTCCAACCAAGTTATCTCCCTCGTAAACATCCAAACCGATAATCTCGTGATAGTAGAATTCACCATCATCTAAATCGTTCAAATCTTCCTCAGCGACCTTGAGACTATAACCCTTGTACTTTTCAATCGCATTGATATGATACATGTCTTTGAATTTGATAATGTCAAAGTTCTTATGCTTGCGGTGACTTGCAATGGTCACTGTTTGAACAAACTGATCTTTTTCATCAAATAAAGCCAGCTCTGCCCCTTTTTTAAACCGTTCTTCAGCAAAATCCGTCACAGACAAGACTCGCATCTCACCCTGTAGACCCTGCGTATTGACGATTTTTCCAACATTAAAGTAGTTCATCTTGTCTCCTGTATCTATTTCTATCCTTTATTTTATCACGTTCCAGGGATTTTCACAAGTTGGAGAAAGAGGACATCAACTCTCCTTTCTCTGCAAAAATCCTTCCAAATCTCTTTCATGCTGGTACTTAATGGCAGCCTTCTTATCTTTTTCAAAAATGGTTTTGGTTAGGTCAATGTCGTTGATAGCCGCAATAGCGACCGTGTAGTGAATAATATCTGCCAGTTCTTTGGCTAGTTCCTCATTTGAGTCCTGGACACCCTCTTTTCGACCAGAGCGCCCATTCAAGACCTCGGCTACTTCTCCGACTTCCTCCACTAGCTTGATAAAGAGGCCTTCCTCAGTTCGAGATTGCTGGTAATGTTCGAGTAAGTAAGCTTGTAATTGTCTAAAGGTTAAATCCTTCATCTTCTCCTCCTCACAAAAAAGCGAGACATCTGTCCCGCTTTTTTATTTTTCATCGATAACGATTCTTACTTTTTTGTCTTCAGTTGGGACAGAGTAGACAATCGTTCTTATCGCTGAGATAGTGCGACCCTTACGACCGATAACACGACCGACATCGCTTTGGTCAAGATCCAAGTGATACTCCAAAAACTCTGGTGTGTCTTCAATCTTGATAGTTAAGGCATCAGGTTGTGAAATCAAAGGTTTCACAATCGCAATAATGAGATTTTCAATCGTATCCATCTGTCAACCTACTTTAAACTTATTTTGAGAATTTAGAATCGTGGAATTTTTTCAATACGCCTTCTTTTGAAAGGATGTTGCGAACTGTATCTGAAGGTTGAGCTCCATCAGCCAACCATGCAAGAACGCGGTCTTCTTTCAAAGTTACTTGGTTTTCAGCAACAAGTGGGTTGTAAGTCCCAACTGTTTCGATGAAACGTCCGTCACGTGGTGAACGTGAGTCTGCTACGTTGATACGGTAGAAAGGTTTTTTCTTAGAACCCATACGAGTCAAACGGATTTTAACTGCCATTTTTTAATGTCTCTTTTCTTATTTTTTTATTTCGGTGAAATAGCTGAGCTATTTAGCACATGTTCTATTATAGCAGATTTCTGACAGGTGTCAAGAAAAAAACTTGACAGAGTTTTAATTTTTTTTACTACTAGAAATTTTTAGTAAAATCTTTTACATTTGAAATCAAGCTCCTTTTAAGGTACAATGGTAGAAATGAATTTTTGAGAGGTTAACAATGAAAAAACTAGCAACCCTTCTTTTACTATCAACGGTAGCCCTTGCTGGATGTACTAGTATCCAACGTGGTCTCCGTGGTGACGAGTATGTCGACTCCAGTATCTCAGCTGAAGAAAGCTCAAAAGCAGCTGCTCAGGCTGCCAAAGATTTGAATGACGCATTGACAAATGACAATGCCAACTTCCCTCAACTTTCTAAGGAAGTTGCTGAAGATGAATCTGAGGTCATTTTACACACAAATCAAGGCGATATCCGTATCAAGCTCTTTCCAAAACTAGCACCTCTTGCGGTTGAAAACTTCCTTACTCATGCTAAGGAAGGTTACTATAACGGCATCACCTTCCACCGTGTCATTGATGGCTTTATGGTTCAAACTGGAGATCCTAAGGGAGATGGTACAGGGGGCCAATCTATCTGGCATGATAAGGATAAAACAAAGGACAAGGGAACTGGTTTTAAAAATGAAATCTCTCCTTACCTATACAATATCCGAGGAGCCCTTGCTATGGCTAACACTGGTCAACCAAACACCAACGGTAGCCAATTCTTCATCAACCAAAACTCGACAGATATTTCTGCTAAACTCCCTACTAGCAAGTATCCAAAGAAAATCATCGAAGCCTATAAAGAGGGCGGAAATCCTAGTCTAGACGGCAAACACCCTGTCTTTGGTCAAGTCACCGATGGCATGGACGTTGTTGACAAGATTGCCAAAGCTGAAAAAGATGAGAAAGACAAACCAACGTCTGCTATCACCATTGATAGTATCGAAGTGGTGAAAGACTACGACTTCAGCAAGAAATAAACCATCAACAGATAAGGAGACGATGACATGATTTTATTTTGGGGTTCTAAAGGTTATCAGAAAGATTTGGGACATACTCAAACTGCGATCGAATGTGGTCACTGTAACAATGTTGACACTTGGGAGATTGTAGAAACTGGACGCAAGTTCACCCTCTACTGGATTCCACTTTTTCCTTATGGTAAAAGTTACTTCGTTTCTTGTCCTATTTGCCACTACGGTAAAGAAATTGAGAAATCTGAAGTTGAAAACTATTTAAATTACTAGTCAAAAAAGCCAAGTCATTTCAACTTGGCTTTTTTACTACTTTTAAGTTAGCTTGTTAAAGTCCCAGATTTGGTCCATCCAGCCTTCATAAAAGTCTGGTTCGTGGCAAACCATAAGAATACTTCCTTTGTATTCTTTAAGCGCACGTTTGAGTTCTTCCTTGGCATCTACATCCAAGTGGTTGGTCGGCTCGTCCAGCACTAAAACGTTATTTTCACGGTTCATCAAGAGACAGAAACGCACCTTGGCTTGTTCCCCACCTGATAAGACCTGAATCTGACTTTCGATGTGCTTGGTCGTCAAACCACAGCGGGCAAGGGCCGCACGGACTTCTGCTTGGTTAAGGGCAGGAAAGGCATTCCAGACAGCCTCTAGTGGTGTTTGACGATTGCCACCTTCTACTTCCTGCTCAAAGTAGCCAAGTTCTAGGTAGTCGCCACGTTCGACTTCTCCAGCGATTGGTGGGATAACGCCCAAGAGGCTCTTCAAGAGAGTTGTTTTCCCGATACCATTTGCCCCAATAATAGCAACCTTTTGATTGCGTTCAAAGGTGAGATTTAAGGGTTTGGTAAGGGGACGGTCATAACCAATCTGCAAGTCCTTGGCTTGGAAGATAAAGCGCCCAGGTGTACGAGCCGGTTTGAAATCAAAAGATGGCTTTGGTTTCTCACTTTGAAGTTCGATGATGTCCATCTTATCCAGTTTCTTTTGACGGGACATGGCCATATTACGCGTTGCAACACGGGCTTTGTTTCGAGCCACGAAATCCTTGAGGTCTGCAATCTCTTTCTGTTGGCGTTCGTAGGCCGCCTCCAGTTGAGATTTCTTCATAGCGTAGACTTCTTGGAACTGGTAGTAGTCACCAGAATAGCGAGTCAATTGTTGGTTTTCAACATGGTAGACGATATTGATTACGTCGTTGAGGAAAGGAATATCGTGTGAAATAAGGACAAAGGCATTCTCATAGTTTTGGAGATAGCGTTTGAGCCAGTCGATATGCTCAGCATCCAGATAGTTGGTTGGCTCGTCAAGCAACAAGATATCAGGCTTTTCAAGGAGGAGTTTAGCCAAAAGTACCTTGGTTCTTTGCCCACCTGACAAGGCTGTTACGTCTGTATCCATACCATAGTCCATGACACCGAGGGCACGCGCCACTTCATCAATCTTGGCATCTAAAGTATAAAAATCACGACTCTCCAAACGATCTTGGAGTTCACCAACTTCTTCCATGAGTGCATCAATATCCGCCCCGTCTTCAGCCATTTCCATATAGAGGTCATTGATACGAGCTTCTGCTTTAAATAGCTCATCAAAGGCTGTCCGCAAGACATCGCGCACAGTTTGACCTTCCTTTAGCACAGCATGCTGGTCCAAGTAGCCAGCAGTCACATACTTAGACCACTCCACCTTTCCTTCATCTGGCAGCATTTTACCAGTCACGATGCTCATAAAGGTTGATTTTCCTTCACCGTTAGCACCGACAAGACCGATATGCTCTCCCTTAAGAAGACGGAAGGACACATCTTCAAAAATTGCACGGTCACCAAAACCGTGACTCAGATTTTTAACTTCTAAAATACTCATTTTAATTCCTTTGTAAGTTTAGTTACATTTAATTTTCTGTAGAGAACCCAAGCTAGGTAGCCACCCAAGGTATTGGTCCACAAATCATCAATCTCAAAGACGCGATTAAAGTCGAAGAAAAAGTCTAAGACCAGCTGCGTACACTCAATTCCTAGACTCAGTAGAAAGCTGAGAAGGATGATTTTTTTCGTTTTTCGTAAGTTTGGATAGAGGTAGAGCAGTTGAAAGACCAGCGGGAAGAGCAAGAAGACATTTAAAATGTTCTGCAAAAAGATCCAAATGACTTGTCCCAAACTAGTCACTTCACCCAGATTCCAAAGGGAGTTTAAGGGAGTTAAAAGAAAAACCAGGCGTCCAAAAGTTTGAATACCTGGAGTTTCCACTCCTGTAGGAAGTTGAGGCTGGGGAGTAAAACAAAAACAGACAATGCAAAGACTGTAAATAGCCACTCCCAATCTCAAGATTAATTCTCTTTTTCTAATCATTTTATGGATTTACCGCTGCGACTGCCTTCTGGCGGTCACGTTTCATTGTATTGGAGCGCAATTGTCCACAAGCTGCATCAATATCAGTACCATGTTCTTGACGAACAACACAGTTGACCCCTTTTTTCTTGAGGGTATCGTAGAAGGCCATCACGCGCTCTTTAGGACTACGGCTATATTGGTCATGTTCACTAACTGGGTTATAGGGAATCAAGTTTACATAAGACAATTTCTTGATGTTCTTGAGCAACTCAGCCAGCTCCAAGGCTTGTTCGACTCCGTCATTGACTTCATTGAGCATGATATACTCAAAAGTTACACGGCGGTTGGTTGTTTCGATGTAATACTCAATCGCTGCAAAGAGTTTTTCAATTGGAAAGGCGCGGTTAATCTTCATGATGCTTGAGCGCAATTCATTATTGGGTGCGTGAAGGGATACAGCCAGATTGACCTGTACGCCTTCATTAGCAAAGTCACGAATTTTATGGGCCAAACCTGAAGTTGAAACTGTGATGTGACGAGCACCGATAGCCATCCCCTTGTCATCATTGATGGTACGAACAAAATTCAAAACATTGTTGTAGTTATCAAATGGTTCACCAATTCCCATGACAACGATATGGCTGACACGTTCGTCCTGACCACGCTCATCAAAGTATTTCTGAACCAACATGATCTGCGCTACGATTTCCCCGTTATTAAGGTCACGTTGCTTCTTAATCAGGCCTGACGCACAGAAGGTACAACCAATATTACAACCAACCTGAGTGGTCACACAGACTGACAAACCGTAGTGTTGACGCATCAGCACTGTCTCAATCAACATGCCATCCGGCAACTCAAAAAGATACTTAACGGTACCGTCAGCTGACTCTTGTACAATCCGTTGTTTCAATGGATTGACCACAAACTGCTCATTGAGCTTAGCAATCAAATCCTTGGAAAGGTTGGTCATTTCTTCAAAGGACTGGACACGTTTACGGTAGAGCCATTCCCAGATTTGATCTGCTCGGAATTTCTTTTCTCCTTGTTCTAAAACCCATTCTTGCATGGTTTGACGTGTTAAACTATAAATAGACGGTTTCATCTCTTCTCCTTATTCTCTATCTATTTCTGACGAATGACAAAATGGCGCTGTCCCTTGTCCTCTTTCTGAGACTTTTGATCCTTATGACGACGTCTATTTCGCTTATCGGCATTTGGTTTTCTCTTGTTTTGCGAAGATTTCTTCCCTCTTCTAGGAAGGTTTTCCTCCTCTTTTTTACGCATTTTCTTGTCAAATGAAGCCCGTTTCGGTGCTTGATTTTCTAGGACAAAATAAGCACAACCATAACTACAGTACTCTAAAAGATAATCCTGTAAGCGACTAATCTTTTCATTTTTTTCCTCTGTTCGGTCGTCTTTATAAAAGCCACGTAGACGGAGCTGTTCATTGCTCCAGTCCCCCACGACATAATCAAACTTGGTCAACACTTCTGAAAAGCGTTGATTAAAGACTGTCACATCGAAGGCATCCTTGATATTTTCAACCAAGGTAAAAGCAATCCCTTCAGTCTCAACCTTATCCCCATTCACATGAAATTCTGGGCCAGGAAACTTGTTATAATTGTATAATTCAGGTGCAATTTCTTTACGCATAGTCTTCCTTTTCCACGATTACTTAACACTCTATTTTACCATATTTTCTACAAGTTGGCACGAATATCCTCTAAATGAAAAAAGTCTGACGATTCTGTCAGACTTCTGCTTTATAACCTTAAAAAGAGAAGATTGACTCTTCCCTCCATATTTTTTATTTAGCTGCTGCGTAAAGCTCGTCTACTTTGTTCCAGTTAATGACTGAGAAGAAAGCTTTGATGTAGTCAGGACGCACGTTGCGGTATTTCACGTAGTAAGCATGTTCCCAAACGTCCAAGCCCAAGATTGGTTTTTTACCTTCTGAGATTGGTGTGTCTTGGTTTGCTGTTGAAGTCACTTCAAGCTTCCCTTCTTTGTTGACAACCAACCAAGCCCATCCAGAACCGAAGCGAGTTGTAGCTGCTGCTGTAAAGGCTGCTTGGAATTCTTCAAATGAGCCAAATGTTGCATCGATTGCTGCTGCAAGTTCTGCTGATGGAGCTGTTTTCTCAGGAGTCATCAATTCCCAGAAAAGAGCGTGGTTCAAGTGTCCACCACCATTGTTGATAAGTGCTTGACGGATATCAGCTGGGATAGAATCTACATCAGCAAGCAAAGCTTCAAGGTCTTCACCAATTTCAGGGTGTTTTTCAAGAGCTGCATTTGCATTGTTGACATAAGTTTGGTGGTGTTTGTCATGGTGCAAGTGCATTGTTTCTGCATCGATGTATGGTTCCAAAGCGTCATATGCGTATGGAAGGTCTGGTAAGATAATAGCCATCTGTAATACCTCTTTTTCTTTCTATATGAAAATGATAACGCAATCATCCTCTTTTTTCAAGTTTTTTGCTCAATTTGCCTCTGCCGCGATCTGCAAAAGTGCCTTTTCAAACAGGTACCCTTTTTCATAGACACCTGTCTTAATCTGGTAGTCCGTTTCAATTAAATAAGAAATCGCTCGCTTGAGAAAAGCCAAGGAAATCCCTCTCGAATCTCTTAATGCGAACTTGATTTGATAAGGATTAGGATTGCGTCCCAAATAAGTCCCCAGACTGCTTACAATCTGCGATTCCGTTTGACCAGCCTCTGATAAGATTTTCACTTGGGTAAAGGTTCGGAACTGTCCTAACATGACAGCTATGAGCTTGATTTCGTCTTCCCCTTGCAAGGTCAAATCTCTAACCAACTCACGGGCCTGATCAATCTTCTTAGCCAAGATAAACTGAGTTAAGTCGAAAATATTGTCCTGCAGGGTCTTTGGTATAGCCTCGACAATATCCTTCTCCTCTATCATGCCATCTGACTTATAAGACTGTAAAAAAAGGAGATTTTTCTGGATTTCACTAAATTGAAAACCAGATTTGATAAGTAGATTTTCAAAGGATTGCCCCACAAACTGCAGACCTTGTGTCTGACTCCATTTTTGGAAATACTGGCGGAGTTCTTGATCCTTGGGTTCAATAGCATCAAATACAGTCGCATCTCGTTTGAGCAATTTGACCAGCCGTCTTTTACTATCTAACTTTCCTTCTGCAAAAATCAACAACTTGGTTGTTGGCGAAGGGTTATCAAGGTATGCCTCAAACGACTTGAGCTCATCATCTGCTAAAAAGCGTTTTTTGGCTGTTGTGATATCGACAAAATGGTCTAATATCACGATTTTCTCATCCGCAAAGAAAGGGAGACTGACCAACTCCAACTCTAAGTCTTTATAAGCTACTTCTTTCATATCAAAGTAAGCAAAATTGAGATCAGCTGGATCATAACCAATCTGTTTCAACACTTGACTCTTCATAACTTCAAACTGTCCCTGGTCTGTCCCTGTAAATAAGGTCAAGCTAGATAAGTTTGATAGAGACAAGTTTTGACTCTCTTCTATGGCTAGCATCTTCTCTCCTTTCTTCTTGTTTTTCTATTTCATTTAGTCAATATAGCGCAATTTCCCACGGAAATCTTCTAGGCTCTCGTATCCTTTTTCCTCCATGATTGCTTTTAGTTCATTGGTAATACGCTCAAAAGCACCGACGCCTTCCTTGTGAAGGGTGGTTCCGACCTGTACCATACTAGCTCCACAGAGGATGTGTTCAAAGGCATCACGACCGTTCAGAACGCCACCCGTTCCGATGATTTGGATTTGAGGATTTAAACGTTGGAAAAAGGCGTGCACATTAGCAAGAGCAGTCGGCTTGATATACTCTCCTCCAATCCCACCAAAACCATTCTTAGGACGAATAACGACCGACTCGCCTTCTATATAAAGGCCGTTCCCGATAGAGTTGACACAGTTAACAAACTTGAGCGGATATTTGTTGAAAATAGCTGCCGCTTGATCAAAGTGAACAATATCAAAATAAGGTGGCAATTTGATTCCAAGAGGTTTGGTAAAGTAGGCAAATACCTCAGACAAGATACGGTCTGTTGTCTCAAAATCATAGGCAATCTGAGGTTTTCCTGGAACATTTGGACAAGAGAGATTAAGCTCTGTCAGTCCTTTAAATTCACTCTCTTGAACTTTTTTCAAAATGGTATGTGTTTCTTCTGGAGACATGCCAACTAGAGATAGGAAGAAAGTACGGTTTGGCTCTTTTTCCTGCAAGTCCAAAAGATAGTCCAGATAGTAGTCTAAGCCATTATTTGGCAAGCCCATGGAATTGATAGAACCAAGTGGAACATCCTGGTAACGTGGTTCAGGATTTCCCTGACGAAAGTCCAAGGTCGCAGTCTTCGTAACAAAAGTACCTGCCGCTGAGTTTTTGACCCCTTCAAGCTCTTCTATCGTCATACAAGCCACACCCGCTGCATTCATCAAGCAATTGTCAAACGCAAAGCCAGCTATTTGTGTTTTCGTTGATACCATGATTCTGATCCTCCAGATTCCTTTTATTTCTAATATTATACCATACTTTAAGATTTTCTCTTTGAGAAAGTTATTTCTAGAGAAAACGTTCGTTTTTTGATAATGCTCTTAGTATTGACCGAATGTAAATTGAAAGAATTTTTAGAAAATTTTCGTTTTTTTCTTTACAGTGAAAAAAAATTCTGCTATAATGGCTCATGTAATAAAATATAACAACAAAGGAGAACGATATGACATCTGCTAAAGAATATATCCAAAGCGTGTTTGAAACTGTAAAGGCTCGTAACGGGCATGAGGCTGAATTTCTCCAGGCAGTTGAAGAATTCTTCAGCACTTTGGAACCTGTATTTGAAAAACACCCTGAGTATATCGAAGAAAACATCTTGGCACGTATCACCGAGCCTGAGCGCGTGATTTCTTTCCGTGTTCCTTGGGTTGACCGTGATGGAAAAGTCCAAGTGAACCGTGGTTACCGTGTTCAATTCAACTCAGCTGTTGGACCATATAAAGGCGGACTTCGTTTCCACCCAACTGTAAACCAAGGGATCTTGAAATTCCTCGGTTTTGAACAAATCTTTAAAAACGTCTTGACTGGACTTCCAATCGGTGGAGGTAAAGGTGGATCAGACTTCGATCCTAAAGGGAAGACTGATGCTGAAGTGATGCGCTTCTGCCAAAGCTTTATGACAGAATTGCAAAAATACATCGGACCATCTCTTGACGTCCCAGCTGGCGATATCGGTGTTGGAGGACGTGAAATTGGTTACCTTTACGGACAATACAAACGCCTTAACCAATTTGATGCTGGTGTCTTGACGGGTAAACCTCTTGGATTCGGTGGTAGCTTGATTCGTCCAGAAGCAACTGGTTACGGTTTGGTTTACTATACTGAAGAAATGCTCAAAGCCAACGGTAACAGCTTTGCTGGTAAGAAAGTTGTGATTTCAGGTTCTGGTAACGTAGCCCAATACGCTCTTCAAAAAGCGACTGAACTTGGTGCAACTGTTATCTCTGTATCTGACTCAAATGGTTATGTCATTGACGAAAATGGTATCGACTTCGACCTTCTAGCAGATGTGAAGAATAACCGTCGTGCACGTTTGACTGAGTACGCTGCTGAAAAAGCCACTGCTACTTACCATGAAGGTTCTGTATGGACTTACGCTGGAAACTACGATATCGCTCTTCCATGTGCAACTCAAAACGAAATCAATGGTGACGCAGCTAAACGTTTGGTTGCTCAAGGAGTTATCTGCGTATCAGAAGGTGCTAACATGCCTAGTGACCTTGATGCGATTAAAGTCTACAAAGAAAACGGAATCCTTTACGGACCTGCCAAAGCTGCCAACGCTGGTGGTGTAGCTGTATCTGCACTTGAAATGAGCCAAAACAGTCTTCGCCTCTCATGGACACGTGAAGAAGTTGATGGACGCCTCAAAGACATCATGACAAACATCTTCAACACAGCTAAAACAACTGCTGAAACATACGGACTTGGTACTGACTACCTTGCAGGAGCAAATATCGCTGCCTTCGAAAACGTAGCAAACGCTATGATTGCACAAGGTATTGTTTAATTAGTCGATACATCCTATCGGAGGACAATTGATGAATTTACGGCCGATGGAAGCGAGAGACAATCCAGCTGTAGCGCAACTCATTCGAGCTAGCCTAGAGGAATTCGGGCTTGACAAACCAGGAACTGTCTACTTTGATTCTCATCTAGATCATTTGGCCGATTATTATCAACAGCAAGAGAGAGCAGCTTACTTTGTCCTGGAAGACGAAGGTCAGCTGGTTGGCTGTGGTGGCTTTGCACCTGTGTCTGATAGGATTGCTGAATTACAAAAACTGTATGTCACTAAAAACAGTCGTGGCAAAGGTTATTCTAGCCGTTTGATAAAGCGGATATTCCAGGAAACCCGCCTAGCTGGTTATGAACAGCTTTATCTAGAAACCTCTACTGAACTGGCTACGGCTGTGGCCATCTATCAACACTATGGTTTCACATCACTGCAACAACCACTTTCTAACGCCGCCGGCCATCCTGCTATGAATGTCTGGATGATAAAGTCTCTCTTATCAGATGAATAGATGTCAGTATACTCTGGTCGTCTCGAGGACATCAGTATCAAGATCCTCAGCACAGCTAAAACAACTTTTAAAAATGTAGCCAAGGCTATGATAGTTAAGGTATTGTTTCAATCCTCAATCATTATGATTGGGGATTTTTTATGTTGGTTTCAAAAAAGCTCACTATTTAAAATAGTAAGCTTAAAAATCAAGATTTATTTTACTTCTACTAAGGCAGAAGACAGGCATTCAACTATTTCATTTACTGCTTCATCTATGTCTAGGTTCTCATTATCATTCAACATCATTGGAAGAGCATAAGAAAGACTCAAGGCTAAAATATAACGAACGATTCTTTCATTTGACCAATCTCGGATAACACCATTTTTTTTAAACTGATTCAGAACTGGACTAATTGGCTTAATGATAGAGTGAACAATAACATTCCCTAACTGATTAGAAATAGTTTTATCAATAAAAGAACGACTCAAGAGAATTTTAACTTGCATTTGATTCTCCTGAATGAAAACTAGTCTATCTCGAACAATGCTTCTCAAAAACACTGGAAAACTCTCTTGGTTTGCTGTAAATTTCTTCTCAGAAAAATCAGCAATCACATCTGGAATAACCTGTTCGAGAAAAGTTGACAGAATAGCTTCTAAGATGCCTTCCTTAGTTTTAAAGTAACTAAAAACTGTCCCTTCTGAAACTCCAGCCTCCTTAGCAATAAGGCTTGCTGTTGTATTCTCAAAACCAATTTCTGAAAATAACTTTAGACTTGATAATAACACTTGACGTTGTTTTAAACTCAAGTTGCTATTTTCTAATGTCTGAGCGTACTTTTGTTCTAAACTTTCCATTGCTAGCACCTCTCTGCTACTCTCTTACTTTTACAACTTTCTTACCTCGAGTGTGTCCCGACTTCAGACTACGATATGCCTCTCTAACTGACTTTAGAGAAAAATCATAAATCTGATCAATATTCAGCAGAACCTTCCCATCTGAGACCATTTCCGCTAGAACTTTAAAATCATCATATGTTGAATGTCTAGGACCCGTGAACTGAGCTCCTTTTATCATAACATATGGTGAAGGTACTAGCGTTCCAATAGCCGTGCCCTTCAACCCCAAACTGAAAGCCAATTTAACATAATCACTTCCATAGCAATCCAAGAATTTTGTAATTGGCTTTGTACTTGCTGATAGAAGAGCATTCTGGATGTTATCTTCGTAAGCTACTGGTATAGCACCTAAGGACTTCAGATAATCTGAATTTTTCTTACTTGCAATTCCAATAACTGTCGCACCCTTAGCAACTGCATACTGTACTGCGATACTTCCAATACCACCTGCTGCTGCTGAAATAACTACAACATCTTTAGAGTTTAGCTCAATCTTTCTAAAAGCACCTCCCACTGTTAGAGAGGCTACACCCATAGTAGATGCATGGTTCATATCAATCATCTCTGGTTTCAACACAATTTCTGATTCATTGACACAAACTTCTGTTGCCAAAGCTCCCCTCTTGGTCCCCAATCCAGGGTCACTGATCATTGTTCCAAAAACCTTGTCCCCTACTGCAAACCGACTTACTCCTTCACCAATTTCTGTGATAACTCCAGCAAAATCCCGACCAACACCTCTTGGAAAGAGAGATGATTTTGACTCAAACAAACGACTTGGCTTCCTTAGTTTCGTCATAAAAGATAGAAAACGAAGTGGCTTTGCCCCCTCAAAAGTCTTATAATCAATAGGATTTAAACCAACTGCATAAACTTCTACCCTAACTTGATTCACTTCCAAAACATCAGATTTAATGTTCACCAAATCTAGCACTTCTTCATCACCGAAACGACCATACTGTATTGCTTGAACAACCATTTCATGAACTCCTTTGTTTATCTATATATTGAGTGAGCACTCAATCATTTTTCTCTGATTATACGCTTATTCTTCATAGATTTCAACTATACTGTTTCCAAAACTTCTAACTAAGTTAGCTGTTCATGATAAAAATAGATCTATTTTCCCTTATGAAAAATTATCAAACTATAAATTAGAGAAATCCGACTGCTTATGAAAGCAGTCGGATTTTTATATATCTAATTTTTCAAAAAATTTGCCTGCTGACCGCTTTTCTTTTAGCTTCTCCAGCAGCTCATCCTCTATAAAAGGAGTCAGGTCGTCAAAATCTTGGCAAACCTTAAAAACCGTCTCTCTGTCCAACTGGCCATAAGCTAGTTCATAATAGTCCTTATGATGATGCCAGTTCTGGTCATAGTTGATATCTTTCCGTTGATAGTAAACAATGTTTTGCTTCGGTGTCAGGTAAAGCTTCTGTGTTAGAATACTTTTCTGATCTTTGGACAACTTGCTACGACTGAAAATCTTAACACCTTGAAAGATCTTGCGCTCATGGATACCTTGATTTGTAACTTTTAATTCAACTCTTTTATAGTGCATATAGTCACCTCCAAAAATTACTTTCATTATATCAGACTCTGGCAGATTTTCAAGCAAAAGTGTCATTTCCAAAAATCTTTAGTCGCCTCTAAAATCTGTTCCGTTGGTGTCACAGTTGCTTCAATAATAGTTTTGCCAGTCATTTTCAGATAGGCTTGTATCAGATGATAGCCATAAGCATAGCCCGCAGCATAAGGCATTCCAACTGGTATTTGACCTTGAATCTCAGCTATTTCATCACCGTAAAGATAAGGAGCCATTTCCGCCATCCCTGTTAGCTGAAGCTGACTTGAGATGATGGGCTTAATCTCTTCTAACTGCTCGGAACTAGTTGAAGTGACCCAGGATCCGATGAGCTCTTTACCATAGAGCTCAGCAGCAAAAGACTCTGCTAATCCTTCACTGACTACCCAGTCTGCTAGTGTCGTCTGCTGGTTCCATTTGATAAATTGGAAGCGAACATTATGGTTGCACTCGTGGGCCAGAGCTGCCTGCACACGTGGCAAAGTATAGTCGTTTGGTAGCAGACTAAGCATGAGGTAGCCTGGAATTCCACCATCTCCACTATAACCCTTATTGAGCTGTAACATGGGCTTTTCAGGGTTGCCCAATAAAATAGTAAAATGGTAATCCTCAACCTCTAAGTCATAGCCAGCCTGCTCAAAAAGACCAATACTCCTCTTGATGGTATTCTGGCAGTCTTGCCAGAGTTGATCAGAGCTCAGAGCGTCGATAGCTGGTCTATCCTTCTCTGACAGAGTTCCGGGTAGCTGATTCATAAAACCAAGTAGGAACAAAGCATCAAATCCTCCGGGATACTTGGCTTTCAGAGGAATATGTTGAGTTTGGTATTTCGTAGCAAAAGGTGCTAATATTTTAGCTCGAAAACAGCCCTCTCTCTTTTCCAAAGGAAGCTCGAGCATCTCTTGGTAAACTTCATCTGAACGAATCATATTGATTTGCATAGTAATCTCCTTTCTTATCTATTATTAGTATAATCCCTTACCTAAGGTCAGAGTCAAGAAGAAAATTGAATTTCTATCAAGATTCTAGTAACTGTTAGAAAAAGCACCCTAGAACTTTCGTATCAGACTATAATTTAGAGGTAGATTTACCATTCTAAAAAGAAAAAACTGCTATTCCTAAGAATAGCAGTTTTATAAGTTTTTTAAGCTACTAATGTAGTTACTCTATTATTTAAGAGTAATTTGAGCGTGATACTCAAAAGACTAAGTGTAAAGCTTATTTTTTATTATTTTATTTTTGTAGGGGTGTATATGGGGGTGTCGCTCCAACTCCTTCCTGTTTAAGAAGTTGAGTTATTTCATTTCCAAGAGTTGCATTGTTTGCATTATAGTAATGACTATAGGTGTTTAATGTTGTAGCTTTATCAATTCTTCCAGAACGCTGAGATACTTCTAAAACATCCTTTTTCAGAACATTAATCATAAATGAATCGTGTGAATGACGCAATCCCTTACCAGTTATTTCTGGAACTCCAGCCAACTTTGCATAACGCTTCAACATTCTTGTCAAAGTACTTTTTACCATTGGTTCACCAAACTTAGATAGAATATAATCCTGATTAGAATTAGAAATCTGAATTGAGCGCCATCGTTCAAGTACTTTTATTGTTTCATCATCTAAGTCTATATATCTTATACCTGCTTCGGTTTTTGTCTGCTCTTTACGTTTGTAAACACCACCCTTTAAAGCTTCTAAGGTTGAGTGAACAAAGATACGTTTATTCTCCTTATCAAAATCTGACCAAAGTAATGCAAAACCTTCACTAACACGTACACCAGTCATATAGTATAACCAAGTGGTTGTAAAACGGTGAAGATCTTCATAATCAGTTAAATCAAAAGTAGAGATAACTTTCTTAAACTCTTCAAAAGTCCAGAATTTTGTATCTGGTCTTTTACCTTTTGGATTATCTAGACTTTTACAAGGGAATGTTTTGATATATTCCATTCTCTCAGCATAGCCTAAACATTGTTTAAAACGAATCCAAACACATTTTGCATAATTCGCGGAATACTTATTAATAAGTTCTAATCGAAATTTTTCACAATCACGAGGTTTAATGTCTCGTAATTTCATTTTTCCAAATCTCTCAATAAATGTATCAAATTGAGTGATCGCGGTTCTATATGTGCTATCTTGTACCGTTTGTTTGTAGTAAGGTAAAAACACCTCTAACATATACTGTTCAAAATTGAGATTATAGTCGCTATAATCAAATTTATCGTAAAATTCAACTCTTGCTCGACATAACTCATCATATGCCTCTTTTTCAGTTGAAAAAGATTTTCCCCATATATTTCGATATCTTTTAAATCTTTGACGTTTACCTGTAGCTGATGCTTTGAATTCTGTCTGACAGTAAATTCTTCCTTTACTATCTCTAAATACTCCTTTATATTTCTTTGACATTGCTTTCAATTCCTTTCATTTAGTAAATTGAAAGCCGAGTAATTCTTCCACAATAAAACTAGGTGCAAGATCAAATCTTTTGTTATCGAAAGGCGATTTACTTAATTTTACCATATTATTTGAAGAATTCAAAGATTCATCAAATTGATTTATAGCAATCTTTTTAGCTTGCTTAATTATTTCTTTTGAAGCTGTTTTTGAAAAACCAAGCTTCATAATATCTCTATGATTAACTGTCTTCATTTTTATCTCCTATATTGTAGAACTCAGTAATATAACTAATTTCATCTCCTGTACTAATAATATGATTAGTTTTTTTTGAATAATTAGCTTCTAAATCAATATCTAGCCCATTGATAGTCATTACTTCTCCTTTAGTAGCTGTTATTTCAATTGGTTTTTTTATTCCTCTAGAACACCTATAAATCCTGACACCTTTTGGATATAAATATAGTCGTGCACCTTTGATGTATTTTTTTGAATTCTGATTATCATCTATCTCCAAATTAGTTAAATACGCAATAACATAATTACCAACTTTATCACTATTTTTAAGTCTTTTAGTTTTGGTAAAGCCTTTTTTCCAGCACTCTTCAATAATTTTATTTGGGATATAAAGAGAACTCCTTTTAGGTGCTTTTATAAGAAGATGACAATGCCAACTCCCACTAGCTTGTGGCTCAATAACATTAATATATTCTAAATCTGGATACTGTTTTCTTAAATCCCTAATAAATAATTTAAAATCTCTATATACAATTGTAATTTCATTAGTATATTTAGCGTAGGTCAATGTTATCCATAGTTCATTCTTATCTCCCCTAAAATTATGAGCAATAAGCCTCCTTAATTTTCTCATCGTTATACGAGTAGATTTGATATTATCACTTCGTGTAACACCGCTTGTATTCATATCAAATATTTCTCCAGTTTCTAAAACGACATATTTTCTATTCGGAAGTACTTTTATGGTTTGCTTGTGTATTCCATTAGAAGTTGTTAATTCTAGGGTATTACCATATCTATAGGATTTTACGATAGCTCCTGCATGTACTTTTGAATTATTTACTTTCACTCCTAACTTTCCTTATTGTTCTTTTGTTTGACGTTTATCAAGTTAAAAGCAATAGAAGCAAGCTTCTATTGCTGGGCACATTTCTTAAAGTAAAGAAAGAGGGACGTTCCACTTGCTCTAGCTCTCTGAGCTGAGCACCCCTATTCTTTACTTTCGAAAGTGCTCTAATAATATTTTTCCAATTCTTTTAAAAAGTCAAATTTTTTATCAAAAAATGGAGTTTCAAAATAAGCCGGAAGAGTCATTTCCCCATCAATCTGTACATGCCCTCCTCCTTTAATTTCAATTGATTTATAGTCCTTAAAATTAGAACCAAAAACCATTCTGTATCCATCTTCTGATAGATTGCCAAGTGCAACTCGACAACCTAATTGATCCCTAATAGCACCATCAATAATATTCGCATCTGGGCGCTGCAGGCATACCTCTATTAATATACCAACTTGCCTGCCCATCATCACTAAGTTAAAAATGTAAGACATGGCTTCTTCAGCAATTTTTTTATCAGATACTTTTACAAAAGCTGTAAGTTCATCAATAAAAACTACGATTGGTTTTAATCCAAAATCTGTAAAATCTTTACCAAATGATTCTTGACTAGAAAAATATTTATCGTATCTGTTCATCATTTGAAAATTTACAACTCTCAGTATTTTACAGATTTGGTTAGAAGTAACAGCGACATTCTCTTCTGGAAAACCACTAACATACCTCAATAAACTTAAATCTGCATTTTTCGGATCACAGATATAAATATCAGCACCCATCGATGCATATTGCAAAAGTTTATAGTTTAAGAACATACTTTTTCCTGAACCTGTTGTACCAACTGTTAATCCATTGGGAACTTTACTAATATCGTATGATATTTTTTTTGTGAGTTGAATTTCTGTCGAATTTCTATCTTTTTCTAAGTTTAAATCCGATACTTTTAAACGTTCATCTTTTATTAATTCAAAAGTATAATCGGTATATGTTAACTGCTTTTCATTAGATATCAATTTTTTCCCTAAGAATGCCTCCAACTTGCTTCCGAGGTCATTAACTTTATGGCTTAGAAGTCCACCTATATTGTAAACTCTAATCGTAAATGTACTTGTATTTTTTTTATTATCAATCCATTCCATTTCCAAAGTTTCAATATATTTTTTTTCTTTAGTTTCGGTTATCTGTGTAATATATAATTGGTTTAATTTAATAAATTTAAATAATTTTTTCTGATTTAAATACTTACTCCTATTAAATTGACCGAAAACAAACAAAGAACCTAGTACTGTTTCTAAAGAATATATAATAAAAATATGATTTATACTTAATCTAAAATTGAACAATGGTAGCAAATATAAATCAATAGAAAGAACCACTATTATAAATAATAAAAATATTATTCGACTTGCCCAGAAGGGAAATACCCAATTTATACTAACCCTTTTCATGTTGCTTATTTCCTTGTGAATCTAAAATTACGTCGGCAGTAATTGACAATTGATTTTGATACTCGCCATAAACAGTTGCTTTACTAATATTAACAACTTTACAAACTGTTTGTAATGGTTTAAATGAAGAATAATCATCAATCCCTTTGTTATTTACAGTAACAACTACTTGCTCTCCTAGATTGGTCTGACCATTCTGATATTCTGTAGTATCTTTAAAAATAAGCAAGCTCACTTTTAATTTGTTATCTTGTGTAAGTTTAGAACCCAAATAAACAAGTTCTTTGTTATCAAAAAATGATTTATCAAACGTTAAAAAGTTTCTTAAATTTTTTAGTGTCATAATGTTTTACCTCTTTTTATTTTAAATAAAGAATCAGCAACTTCTTTATTCATTTGAAAATAGATTTGCAACTCTATTATCAATTTTTATCACATTATTGCTGTAATCTGATAAATTAATTATAAATTAAAAAATTTATGATTTAGTCTAAACTTTCGTCTATATTTTTATATTAAATCGTAGACATAATTATAGACTATGTTAAAAATTCCATTGATATCAATTATTTGAATAAATTGTACAAAAAAAGAAATATAATAAACTTATACTTCTTTTTCTTTAACTTATAAAAAATTTTCCAATTCAGAAAATCTGATTAATCCTAAAAGATATTTTTGATACTCTGTAAGATCTTTTACATGATTAAGCATCAAATCGTTTAGTTCTAGCTGAATATACTTTGATGCTCGACTATTTATAGTTAAAATCCCTGGGACATGACCTCCAAATTTAGCTATATTCTGCTTAACTAAATCTGTGAATTCATTTCTATTTAAGTTTCTATTTAAACTAACTAATTTTGTTGGATAAACTCCATCTTTCTCATTTGGTCTATCCTTTCTTACTAATTTATCTCCTTCTTTCGTTTTAACTATAAAATATGGCATATAATCTGGATTTCTTTGTGCTCTTGCAAAATTAAAAGGTATTGAATCATTTTCTATAATTGGTATATCACTCTCTATAAACTCTTTCATTAAGGTATCAACCATATACCCAATTTTGAAAATAGTATTCTTTTTCAATAATTCAATATTCTCAGGGAAAAAATTATCAGATAAATCATTTTCAAGCCATCTTTCAAAATACTGATTAATTTCAACGAATTTAAATGAACGGTTCATATCATTGAATATTCCCTTTATTACATTATTTTTAAAGGAACGTGCTAATTTTCTTTTAATAAGTAACCATGGAGTCTCAAAAAAATTAGAGGACACTTGAGTCATATCTAGATTATACCATGTCGAGAATTTAGCAAAAATACATAAATAATCAATAAAAGATTTATTAAAATTATCTAATTCATCATTAATTTTCTTTTTCGATAATATTTCTTGAAAATAGTTATCAAATGTAATTTCTAAGAGCTCTTCAATTTCACTATCTGTACCAAATATTAATCGATCTTTTTTTATATTAAATATTCGGGAGTAATCTTCCAATAAACTATCTGGAATAAAATTACCACTTTTTATATTCTTCCCAGATTCTATTCTTTTTATTGTAGATACCTGACCAGACGAAATCGTTTCTATTTGTCTTGAACCTCTCAACTCTCGAAATCTTACTGAAACCTTCTTTATTAATTCATCTTCAAAAAAACTCATTCCAACTCCAATATTTATAAAGTAAATTCAGAAACAATTTTCTTCTCATCTTCTGTTAAATCAAATAAATCCATGACTAGATTATCAATATCAAGATTAAGCTTGTTAATCACCATTGCAATATAAATTAGAAGACTATTATACCATCTCTTCCAAGGGAAATTGATGAATCTTCTTGCAAATGATTTTCATAAGAATTATATATTTCAGAGGAATAGTTAAATACAGTTTCGAATAAATCAGTTTCATTCTTATATCTTAAATCTTTAAAATTAATATAAAATTTTTCAGACTCGTCAATTATAAAGTATTCCTTCAAAATATCAAAAATAAAACAATTCAATCCAATATTATAACCCTCAAATTCAACAATAATATATTTATTATTATTTAAAGTTATAGTTTTAGAGGAATTATATTTAAATAATATCAGAAACATAATATTTTTGTAATACATCAAAATTTCTGACTCAGCATCAAAAATATAAGTTATACTACCAGTATCCGACGGATCAATATCACAAATATTTAATTCTCTTTTTTTAAAATAAGCACCAACTACATGTCTATCAAAGTTTGTAATTTTTATTAAAGAATTAGTAAAATCTATAGACCTAATAGCATTTACCTGATCTTTTGCTTTAAAAGCAGTCGAAGTTGCTAAATTTGATCTATAAGTACCTTTAGCTTCTATTAAAATTGGAGTACTAAAATCAAAATCTTTAAGACCAAAATAATCAGGACTTTTATTATTATAACCTTTATATCGAGTTATGTTTTTTATAATTGGATCTTTTAAATGAAATAAAAGCGGAACTTTGTGTACTTTCTCTGCTATTGCATAAGCTGTCATGCTACCAATGAAATAGGAAATCGCCGTTTTTATTGTTGCTTCTGCGTTATAATAGTCATCTGTAATTTCAAAGATTCCATTTTTTTCTTTAATAGCCATTTTAACTAAGCTAAAATAGAATTTAATTCCATTAAAACTAAGTCTAGCATTGCTAAAAGCTCCTAAATTTATAAGATATCTTATAAAATCTTTATCAGTACAATTGATAGATGAATTGTTATTGAGTTTATTATTTTTAAAATCATTAACACTCATATAAAAAGATACATTAACCATACTTCTATACCCTCAATAAAATCCACAAACACCCCCACAATTTTTTGTGGGGGTGTTTGTGGGGAAGTTTCTAAAGAAACATTTCCTATTCTATCGCCTTTATTATTAACTAAAGGCTTTTAAACTCGGCTTTCCCCCTTAAACAATCAATGAACGATTATTTAAGAGTAACTGAAGCTCCAGCTTCTTCCAATTTAGCTTTGATTTCTTCAGCTTCTGCAGTTGGAACGCCTTCTTTGATGACACCTGGTGCACCATCAACAAGTTCTTTAGCTTCTTTAAGTCCAAGACCAGTGATTTCACGTACAACTTTGATAACGCCAACTTTTTTGTCACCAGCAGCTGTCAATTCAACGTCAAATGAGTCTTTAGCAGCACCAGCGTCAGCAGCACCAGCTGCAGCTACAGCTACAGGAGCAGCTGCAGTTACACCAAATTCTTCTTCGATAGCTTTTACAAGGTCGTTCAATTCAAGGATTGAAGCTTCTTTAATTTCAGCAATAATGTTTTCAATGTTCAATGCCATTGTTATTTCCTCCAAATAAGTTTTTAATTTTATAATAGTTTTTCCGTAGCTAGGCTACGCTGCGTAGCTTAAGATTAAGCTGCGTCTTCTTTGTTGTCTGCAACCGCTTTGACTGCAAGAGCAACGTTGCGCACTGGCGCTTGAAGTACAGAAAGGAGCATAGAAAGAAGTCCTTCGCGGTTTGGAAGAGTTGCAAGAGCAACGATTTCTTCTTTAGATGCGACAGCGCCTTCGATTGCACCACCTTTGATTTCAAGTGCTTCAGCGTTTTTAGCAAAGTCGTTCAAGATTTTCGCTGGTGCGATAACATCTTCGTTAGAAAATGCTACTGCAGATGGTCCAACAAATACTGATGCAAGATCTTCAAGACCAGCTTTTTCAGCTGCACGACGCAAGATTGAGTTTTTAATGACTTTATACTCAACTTCGCTTCCACGAAGCTCACGACGAAGAACTGTATCTTGCTCAACTGTCAAACCACGAGCGTCTACAACGACGATAGATGCAGCAGCTTTCATTTTTTCAGCTACTACGTCAACTAGTTCCGCTTTTTTAGCAATAATTGCTTCACTCATTAGTGTGTTCACCTCCGTAATTATTTTGCTTGGGGAATTTTTCCAAAAGAAAAACGCGCCCAAACCTAGACACGAAAGTACAATACGCTTCTTTTTACATGATACGTTTTGTCCTCGGTAGGATCTTTATGAGTCGAGCTCCCCTACTGTCTTAGGCAGTTTTTTCAAACCGTATATAAGTATAGCATATACAAAAAAAGAATGCAAGATTTTTGCAAACTTTTTTTAAATTTTTTTAAATCTCTACTGTTAAAACTTTGCCTTGCTTAACCACCTGTTCTCCAGCGATATAAACATCTTCAACATCACTGGATTTGACAGCATAAACCAGATGAGAGAGCATATTTTTCTGAGGTTGAAGATGGATTTTTCCTTGTGGTTGAATGACCAGAAAATCCGCTTGCTTGCCAACTTCTAGGCTTCCTATCTGCTTTTCCATTCCTAGAACCTTAGCTCCTTCGATTGTCAGTGCCTTAAGGGCTGTTTCGATAGGGAATTGACTGGCATCTCCACTTTTCATCTTTTGAAGAAGGGCTGCGGTCCGTCCTTCCTCAAACATATCTAGATTGTTGTTGGAAGCAACGGAATCAGTCGCAATTCCCACAGCAACTCCTGCTTTTTGGAGTTGGATGATTGGAGCGATTCCTGAGGCCAGTTTTAGATTACTGATAGGATTGTGGGCGATAGCCACTTGAGAGGTTGCCAAACGTTCAATTTCTCGTTCGTTTAGCTCGACCCCATGAGCAAAAACAGACGGATGATCTAAGTAACCCAGTTCTTCTAGAAAGGCGAGGGGGCGTCTGCCGTATCGTTTGAGGATAATTCCTAACTCCTCCTTGGTCTCCGCCACATGGATATGGATAGGAATGTCCAGCTCTTTTGCCATATCTAAGCTCGCTTCCAGCAAGTCTCTACTACAACTGTAGGGAGAATGTGGAGCTACCATAACCTTGAAATTTGGGTTTTCATATCCTAAGATTTCTTCTATAATGGATCGTGTTCTGCTTATGGTCTCAGCAGTTGTTTCTGCCTCTGAAGAAAAGAGGGTCGGTGAGAAATAACAACGCATCTTAGATGCCTTGACTGCCTGATAAATTCTCTCAATATCCACTCCATTGGGATTATACATATCGTTGAAGCTTGTTGTTCCTGACTGGAGCATCTCCGTCAGAGCTTCTTTGACCGCCTTGGTAGTCATGTCGGGAGTAAATCCTGCTTCTGCTGGCCAGATATAGTCATTGAGCCATTCATGGAGATTGCTGTCATCCCGAAGCCCCCGCAAGCCTGTCATAGCAGAATGGGTGTGGCAATTGACCAAACCAGGCATGATCCAGACTCCCTGATAGTCTATAATCTGCTCAGCTTGCTCTAAAATCTCTGGTTTCTCTTGACCGACATAGATGATTTGAGAGTCCTTAACGGCTAAGATACCATCCAAATAAACATGGAAATCTTGGTCACAAGTCACGATATTTACATGCTGATAGACTTTCATTATAGGCTCCTTTTCTATAAGACAATATACAGTGAATAATTTTTCTAGCTATTGTAACAAAAAAGTCACCCGAAGGCAACTTTTTTTGTCCATAAGATTTCAAAATAGAAAGGATTATTCAGAGCTAAAAGCCGCAGCTTTTTGCATTTGGTAATACTTGCCCTTTCTAGTCATGAGATCCTGATGGTTCCCATACTCAACAATGTCGCCATCTACCAAGACAAGAATCAAATCCGCATCCTGAATAGTTGACAAACGGTGGGCAATGATAAAACTTGTGCGTCCCTTCATGAGTTTGGCAAAGGCATCCTGTACTAGCACCTCTGTCCGCGTATCGATGGAGGAAGTCGCCTCGTCTAAGATAAGAATCTTTGGAATAGCTAGAAAGACTCGGGCGATGGTCAAGAGCTGGGCTTGCCCAACAGAGAGAGATTCTCCTGCATTTTCCAACTTGCTATCGTATCCCTGAGGCAATTGTCGGATGAAAAAGTCTGCATTGGCTGCTTTTGCGGCAGCAATCACCTGCTCCCGACTGGCGTCAGGATTTCCAAAGGCAATATTGTCATGAATGGTCCCTTGCTTGAGCCAGGTTTCCTGGAGCACCATGCCAAACTGCTGTCTCAATGATGCTCGGGTATAATCGTAAATAGAACGACCGTCTAACAAGATATCTCCTGAATTAATAGGATAAAAACGCATGAGGAGATTGATAAGAGTTGACTTACCAGCACCTGTCGGACCAACGATGGCTACCTTGCTACCAGCTGGGATATCGATGGATAAGTCCTTAATCAAGATCCTTTCAGGATTATATCCAAAAGAAACATGCTTAAAGGTAATGGCGCCCTTGACTTGGTCACTGGTCAAGACTTCCTTACCTGTTTCAGCCACCTCTGTACTTTCTAAGACAGCATAGACACGCTCTGCGCAAGCGAGAGCACTTTGCAATTCGGCCAGAACTGAAGAAATATCATTAAAGGGTTTGGTGTACTGTTGGACGTAATTCAAAAAAGTCACTAAACGCCCAATGGTCAAGGTGGACCCCATCATGATACGATAAGCTCCTACTCCAGCTAGAAGAGCATAAATAAGTGCATTAACAAAGCGAGTTGAAGGATTAACCGTTGAGGAATAAAAGATAGCTGACTGAGAATAATCTGCGTAGTTGGCATTCGCCTCGTGCAGTCTTTGGATAAACTCTGTCTGAGCATTGAAGGACTGGATAATGGTCTGCTGGCTAAGCGACTCTTCAATCAACTGAGTCTGAATTCCTCTCGTCTCTGTTTGCTTCTGGAAGAGATGATAGGAGCGTTTGGCAATAAAGCGTGAAATCACCATGGACAGCGGCGTCAACAGCAAGACCAAGAGGGTCATGAGGAGGTGGATTTGAAGCATGGCTAGAATACTAACCAAAATCATCAAAACGCCAATGAAAAATTGGTTAAAAATCATGGTCAAGCCAGCTGCCAACTGTTCTATGTCTGTAGTCACACGACTAACCATCTCTCCACTGCCCTGCCGATCCACAAAAGCAATCGGTAACCGATGGAGTTTATGGATGATTCGCTCTCGCAAGTCTCTGGTATAAGAGAAGATTAGACGATTATAAAGAAGAGGATTGGCCCATTGTACCAGAGTATTTCCTATGACTACCAAGATCATCTGAATGAAAATCTGCCAAAAAACTGGTGAAGAATCAGCAACTAGGACCTGGTCAATGACCTGCCCAATCAGAATAGGTAAGTAAATTGATAATCCAACTTGGGCAATAGTTCCTAGAAAGGCTAGGAAAAGGAGGAAAGGATGGCTTAATAAATCCTTAGCCAAACGCTTGAGCGTCTGGTTTGCAGTTTGTCGTTTCATGCTAGTCCTCCTTTCCATGTTGGGATGCATTGATTTCGCGATAGACTTGGCTGGACTTCATCAAGTCCTCGTGCTTGCCGATAGCTAAGAGCTCACCTTTTTCCAAGAGGAGAATCTGGTCAGCCATACGAAGTGTCGAAGTCCGTTGAGAAATCAAGATTAAACTCGTGTTTGGCAAATTTTCTCGGATAGCTTTCAAGAGCTTGGACTCTGTGATGGTATCGAGAGCTGAGGTCGCATCATCTAGGATGAGAAATGGAGCTTGGCGCAAGACCGCACGTGCGATGGACAGCCTTTGTTTTTGTCCACCTGAGAAATTTCGTCCTCCTGCCTCAACTAGGGCATCCAGAAGTCCTTCCTTTTCACTGACAAAATCCTTAGCTTGCGCAATCTCCAAGGCCTGCCATAGTTGCTGGTCAGATACTTCTCGATTGAAACCTAGAGTCAAGTTGGAACGAATAGTTCCTTTAAAAAGTTCGACTTTTTGAGGTACATAGGCAATCCAAGACCGCCACTGCTCCAAATTACGAGGACTACGCCCATCTCGATAAAGGTCAATGCTTCCCTTATCTGCTGGATAAAGACCAAGTAAGACTTGCACCAAGCTTGATTTACCAGAACCCGTTCCCCCGATGATACCAAGGATTTGCCCTTGAGTCATATTAAAGGAAATGTCTCTCAGAGAAGCTTGAGCCGCATCTGGATAGGTAAAGGTCAATTCTTGTACTTGCAAAACCCGATCACCAGTAGCTTGCTTTTCTTCTAATTCTGAATAAATATCTTCTGGAGCTTCGGTAAAAACTTCCTCGATTCGCTTGGCTGAGATGTAGGACTGGTTGAGAGAATTGATCAGCATGGCGAGCTTAACCAATTCTACCAAGATTTGCAAGAGATAGTTGATGAGGGCAATGAGGGCACCTTGACTGAGTAAACCTCCTTGAATTGAAATATAGCCCTGCCAGATGATGACGAGAAGAGTTCCATTAACAATCAGATAGGTCAGAGGTGTTAACAAACTAGACCAGAAACCCGTCTTTTCTTGCAAACTGGCATAGACTTGGTTAAGGGTTTGAAAAATCTGTAATTCTCGTTTTTCTTGCCCAAAGGCACGAATCACCCGCATGCCTTGTAATTGCTGGCGCGTTTCCTGAACCAGCTGATCCGTTTTCTTTCTGAGACTGCTGTAGAGAGGATTGACCAGTCGAGAGAGACCGACAATGACAATCGTCAAAATGACAACCATAACTAAGAACCAGAAAGTCAGCTCAGCCGAGATGCGATAGGCCATAAAAATGGCTCCAAAAACGATAATAGGCGCTCTCAAAAAGAGACGCAGAAACTGATTAATACCAGTCTGTATCTGGTAGGTATCCGAAGTCAAGCGTGTCACCAAGCTAGAAGTTGTCAGACGATCTCTGCTATCCTTTGGCAAGGAAAGAATATGACGATAAAGGTCGTCTGTCAGTTCCTTGGCGAATCCAACCGCTGCCTTGGCTGAGTAAAACTGGGCTATCAAGGCCACTAAAACGCCAATCACTGCAAAGATAAGGAGCAGGCCAATCTGCATCCAGAGGTGTCCTTGATCTCTCTGGGGCAAGGACTGGTCAACAATCCCAGCAATCACCATGGGAACCAAGAGTTCAAAAACAGCTTCAAGTAGCTTGAACAAGGGTGCTAAAATGGATTCTTTGATATAGGGTTTGAAGTAAGATAGTAAGTGTTTCATAAATCCCTTCTATTCTTATTCTGAAAATGAAGAAAGTGGGAAGCCCCACCCTCTCAGTTTTATTTGTTTAAGTAAGGTAATAGATAGCCATATCCTGCTTTTTCCATCTCATCCTTGGCTACAAAGCGCAAGGATGCAGAATTAATACAGTAACGCAGGCCACCTAACTCCTGAGGTCCATCTGTGAAAACATGACCCAAGTGAGCATTGCCTGAGCGAGAACGAACCTCGATTCGCTCCATCCCATGGCTCAAATCCTTGTAGTAGTGAATCAATTCCTTAGAAATCGGACGACTAAAACTTGGCCAACCGCAACCTGAAGCAAACTTATCCTTAGCGAAAAAGAGTGGCTCACCCGTCGTGATGTCTACATAAATCCCTTCTTCAAAGGTTTGGTCATAGGCATTGGTAAATGGCGCCTCTGTAGCAGCTTCTTGCGTAACACGGTAGGATTCTTCAGTTAGGCTTTCCTTCAGCACTTCTTGACTAGGTTTTTCATAGTTAGATGCGTCAATCAATGGCTTCTCAGCATCGGTCACATCGATATGACAGTAACCGGAAGGATTTTTCTTGAGATAGTCTTGATGGTAGTCTTCAGCCAGAATGTAGTGGCGAAGTTTCTCCACCTCTACTGCAATCTTTCGACCCAGCATACGCTCCTGCTCCTGCACCACTGTGTAGATAGCTGGCAAGTCTGCTTCATCTTGGTAATAGATCCCCGTTCGATATTGGCGACCACGGTCATTCCCTTGCTGGTTAATAGACAAGGGATCAATGACTCGGAAATAATAAAGCAAAATCTCTCTGAGTGACACTGCTTTCTCATCATAGATCACTTGAACAGTCTCTGCATGGTCTGTTTCCTTGAGCAACTGGTAATTGGTCGTTTCGACTTGCCCATTAGCGTAGCCGACACTGGTTGCTAGCACTCCAGAAATTCGTGAAAAATACTCCTCTAGGCCCCAAAAACAACCACCTGCTAGATAAATTTCTGACATCTTTATTTCTCCTTTATCAAGTTTTTAACTAATACTCTTCGAAAATCTCTTCAAACCACGTCAGCTTACATCTGCAACCTCAAAACAGTATTTTGAGCTGATTTCGTCAGTTTCATCCACAACCTCAAAACCATGTTTTGAGAAACCTGCGGCTAGCTTCCTAGTTTGCTCTTTGATTTTCATTGAGTATAAACTTCTTTTCAAAAAAAGGATAGGAAGCCCTCTGGTCAAGAGTTTCCCCATCCTATCTTCTATTCTTTATTTTGCTTCTACACGGACACCTTGGGTATCAACTTTCAAATCATGAAGTTTGCCTTTGAAAGACTGCTTTTGCAATTCTGCCTTAATCTTCGGCATATTGTCGTTAGAAGCCAAGACCATTACTGTCGGTCCGGCACCAGAGAGATAGGTCGCATAGGCTCCATTCTCTTTAGCAACTTGCTTAATCGTCGCAAATTCACGGACCAGACTTTGACGATAACGCTCGTGGAAGAGATCCCCCTCGATTGCTTGTCCAGCTGTCACCATATCTCCTGCTAACAAGGCAGCAACCGCCACATTGGCGATAGAACTAGCCGCAACAGCTTCCTTGTAAGACAATTTTTTAGGCAAGACACCGCGGCTGTCTCGAGTGCGCAATTCATAGTTGGGAATATAAGCTAGAAAATCACACTCGGGGAAGTCTGCTACGATAGCAGAGACTTGACCTTCAACGGAACTCGCAATAACAAGATTTCCATAGATAGCTGGAGCCACATTGTCAGGATGCCCTTCAATCTTGGTAGCCAACTGCAATTTGTCGTGGTTAGATAAGTTGAGATTGCCCAGTTGGTTAGCCAGTTCAATCCCAGCAACGATAACAGAGCTAGAAGAACCCAAACCACGCGCCAAGGGAACATCGCTGGTCATTTTCAAACGTCTCGGTTGCAAGTCAGGCGCAATTTGCAAGGCAATCTTGAGCAAGAGATTACGCTCGTCATGTGGAATCCATTTGCCAATCTGGTGTTCAATCAACCACTCATCCCGTTCTTCACAAACCTCAATTTGAAGATACTTGGTTACAGCTACACCGACCGAATCAAAACCTGGCCCGATATTTGCACTGGTTGCAGGTACAATAATCTTCATCCTATTCTCCTAACACCTTGAAGGTATTCAAGAGGTCAAATTCTGAAGCTTTGGCCAACTCTGCTGAAACATTCTCAAGTTGTGCTTTATTGATCTTATGAGTGATAATCACTACACGCGCCTTGTCACCCTCTTTGCCATCTTGGAGGATTTGCTTGAAGGAAATATCTTGAGCATTGAAAATCTCAGCCAATTTCAAGACCTGACCTTTTGAGTCTGGAGCCAAGATTGAGAAATAGTAGTTTGCTTTAACATCCTCAGGATTAGCCAAGACCAAGTCACGGCTGTATTCGTTGAAGTCTTTACCAATGGTACCATCATTCAAGCGACGAACGATACGGACAATATCTGCTACAACACTTGTCGCAGTTGGTTTTTGACCCGCACCTGGTCCATAGTACATAGACTCACCGATACCAATAGATTCTACAAAAACAGCATTCATCACGCCATTCACACTGGCAAGTGGATGTGCTTTAGGAAGGAAGGTTGGAGTTACTTCTGCAGCAATACCAGAAGGAGTTTCCTCGATAGAACCAACCAATTTCACTACATAGCCTAGGTCTTGAGCTACAGCTACGTCTTCTGGTGTGATGTTACGGATTCCCTTGTGGGCTACATCGTCAAAGGCAACCTTCATACCAAAAGCAAACTGGCTCAAAATCACCATCTTGTAGGCTGCGTCAATCCCATCCACGTCATTTGTAGGGTCGCTTTCTGCAAATCCTAGTCTTTGAGCTTCCGCCAGAGCATCATCATAAGACCAGCCTTCTTCCACCATCTTGGTCATCATGAAGTTAGAAGTTCCGTTAACGACACCAAGAACGCGCGTGATTTTATCAGAAGCCAATGAATTTGCTAGAGTGCGAAGAATTGGAATACCACCAGCTACTGCTGCTTCGTAGTAAAGTGCTACATTATGCTCTTTAGCGATTTCTAACAATTCTGCACCATGGACAGCCAAAAGGTCCTTGTTAGCAGTAACAACGTGTTTCCCAGCTTCCAAGGCACGAGTGATAAAGGTTTTAGCTGGTTCGATACGCCCCATCAATTCCACTACGATAGTAATGTCCTTGTCTGATAAAATATCGTCTACATTGGTTACAAAGTTAAAGTCATTTCCTGCTGCAAGCAAGCGGTTCTTCTCATCTTCATCCTTGACCAATACCTTGGCTACTTCAATCTCAGAATGAGCTGACTGAACGATTTTTTCTCCATTTTCCTTTAGTAGGAATGGCACACCACTTGCAACGGTACCAAATCCAAGTAAAGCAATTTTAACTGTCATGTTTGTCTCCTAGAAATTTTCTGATATAGCCATTATAACAGAATTTTGTGAAAATTCCTATTATAGTAAATCACTATTTCAGTCTAGTAAAGAAAAAACGAATCAGACGATTCGTTCTCCTTAAAATCTAGAAAAAGATTTCCAGAAATGATTATCCGATTTTTTGCAGACCGAGAACTGCATCATGGTTAATCAATATTTGCCCATACTCTTGCAAGACTGAACGACTGATGTCACTGTCGTCTGCAAACTCACGCATACGAGCCAAGAGCCAGGCTGGATATGGACTAGGATGATTTTCCACATCAACTAAGATTGTCAAATAATAGTGTCCATTCATCTTATAGAGTTCAGAGGTTTCCATCTGGTAGTTAACCGTCTTTGCAAAAGCAACTAAGTCAGCAAGGCTTGCAAAGCGCAGGATATAGTAGATGTAGGGCTCTTTCTTGCCTTCAACTTCTTGTTCAGCTTGCTCCTGCTCTTCTTCCTTTGCTTCGACCTCCTCTAGAGATTGGATGGCCTCAATATCGTCCTTGGTCTTATCTGCAATGCTCTTTTCTAAGGTTTTGAGAAATTCATCCGGCGACATTTGGGCTAATTCTTCCATATCTGGTAGATCCGTCAAATCTTCAAAATCCAGATTTTGGTCAATCTTAGACTTGGTCACAAAGACGTCCACCTTATCAGGTTTTGGCGTCACGCGGAAACTCAGCATGCCACTATCCAAGAAATTGTCTGGCATCTCTAACTCATCTAAAATAGCATAGAAAAACTCTTCGGTTTTTTCCTGAGGAACGAGAAAGTCTGCAATCTCCATTCCCCGATCCATCAAATCATCTAAAGTCATTGTGATTTTCAGTGTTGTATCACTGATTTGTTTCATCTTCATATCTAGTAACCTCATACTTTCAGTCTATCTATTATACTAGATTTTTACGATTTTATCAAAAGAATGAAGCGAGAATGTGATATAATACTATATATGATTTTAGATTTAAGAAAGAAAGTTCAATGAAAAATATAAAAGTAAATGCCTTGGCCAGCTTGCTGGTCAATATTCTCAATATCGTTTTTCCACTGATAACCAATCCTTATCTGACGCGGATTCTCAGCAAATCCAATTACGGTTATTTCAATACAGCCAATACCTGGGCAAGTTTCGTTATTCCACTAGCTGCCTTTGGAATATACAACTACGGGATTCGAGCTATTAGTAAGGTCAAGGATGACAAGAATAAAATCAACTACGTCTTTTCTAAGTTGTTTTATATCTCGGTTTTCACCTCTCTCCTGACGACAGGTATCTACTTCCTCATTATCTTCTTTGACACCAGCATTGAGAATCTGAAAGTCCTATACTACATCCTAGGGGCCCAAGCACTCTTCCAATTTCTCAATATCGAATGGATGAACGAGGCTTATGAAAACTATGCCTTCATCCTCTATAAAACATTAATTATTCGAATTACCATGCTGATCGCTATCTTCGCCTTTGTTAAAACGGCAGATGATATCGTTCCTTATGCTATCGTTATGACAGCGACCACTATCCTCAACTACCTGCTCAGTTTTCTTTGGATTAAGAGAGAAGTTTCTTTTGTTAAGATTGGTTTCGTCGAATTAGCTAAAGCTTCTAAACCACTCTTTACTATGCTTCTCCTAGCAAACGCTAATATGCTTTATACCTTGCTAGATAGAATGTTTATCACCAAGGGACCGGATGAGAACTATATTTCCTACTATACAATTGCCTATAGTATCGTCATGCTGATTGCCAGTGTCTTGAGTGGAGCTATCAACGTCAGTATTCCACGCCTCGGCTACTATCTCGGCAAAAAGGATTACAAGTCCTATAATTATCTCGTGAATCAAGCGGCATCCTTATTCTATTTCCTTATGGTTCCAACTAGTATCGGGATTATGATATTGGGACGGTACGCAACTGTTATTTATTCTTCTGAAAAATATCTTGAAGCGGGTATCGTAACTAGCGTCTTCGCTTTTCGTACCATCATTTGGGCTATTGAGTTGATTCTTGGTAAACAGATTATCTTTATCAACGACCATGAAAATCGCTTAACCGCCTTCTACTTCCTTGGTGGTGGGGCTAATATCCTATTAAATAGCATCTTGTATTTCAATAATATTTTTGCACCTGAGTATTACATCGCTACGACCATTATCGCAGAAACTATCGTTGTTTTACTTGAAATTCATTTTATCAAGAAACATCAACTGATTAGTTTAAAAGAAATTTTTATAACCTTAACACGTTATAGCATTATATCCCTTGGTTTTATCCCAATCTTCTATATTTTCAAAATGATTTTCCAAATCAATTCCTACACAGTAAACTTCAATATGATTCTCATGGTTCTTTCTACCGTAGCAACTTGTGGTATCTATTACCTCTTGACCCTCTTTATCACCAAAGACAAAACACTCCACTACGCACTGAACCTTGTACTTGCTAAATTAAAACGAAATTAAAAAATCCCCTACTGATAAATTAGTTGCCAGTAGGGGATTTCTTCTTTATTCTTTTTCTTTCTTTTCAGAAGCGTTGGCTTCTAGATTTGAATCTTGTTTAGGTTGTTCAACAATAGAGGAAATAGCTTCTTGTTTCTGTTCTGGCTTGACTGCATCGCTATTTACAGCAGCAACAGCCTGTTTCCAGATACCTTCTTCGTTTACTTTGTAACCATCAGGTGTTGTTGCGTTCTTCAACAAAGAACCATTAGCTTGGAAATAGTACCAATTACCATCAAGCTGTTTCCAACCTGTCTGCATAGCTCCTGATTCATCAAAGTAATAATGATCACCATTTACTTTATGAAGGCCAACCAACATGATGCCATCTTCAGGATTTAGATAATACCAGACACCTTTGTCTTTTATCCAACCAGTTTTCATGGCTCCATTTGATTCAAAGTAACGGTAATGATTATCAAACCATTTCCAGCCAGTTTGCATGGCTCCAGATTTGCTAAAGTAATATTGCTTACCATCTACTTGATGGAGGCCGACTAACATAACGCCTTCCTTACCTTCAAGATAATACCAGGCATCACCATCTTTCAACCAACCAGTTTGGAGTGCGCCTGACGTAGCGTAGTAATGCCAAGAATCATTTGACCACTGCCATCCAACTTGCATAGTACCTGCAGAGCTGAAGAAATAGTTCTTACCGTCAATCTCTTTAGATCCTACAGCCATGATACCTGTTTCAGGATCCAAATAATACCATGATTCTTTATCTTTCAACCAACCAGTTTTCATAGCACCTGAGTTCGTATAGAAGTACCAGCTATTGTCTTGCCACTTCCAGCCAGTCTGCATGGCACCACTAGCATTCAAATAGTAACGAACACCATTTATATCTTGTCTACCAGTTAACATGATGCCATCTTTATCCAGATAATACCATGTTTCCTGATCCTTGACCCAACCAGTTTTCATAGCTCCAGAACTTGCAAAATAGTTCCAGTGACCATCAACAAAGGCCCATCCAGTTTGCATGACACCTTCTTGATTAAAGTAGTATGTGCTTCCATTGATATTCTTTTTACCGATGGTCTTTAGCCCATCCTCATCATAGAAATACCAATTTGAATCAATCTTTTGCCATGTTGAAGGCTTACCTGCTGTTTGGAGTGCACCACTTTCGCTAAAGAACATCTTCTTGCCATTATAGACTTGGTGTCCTGTTAGCATCTTCCCATCCGCCGCAAAGAGATACTTTTTCCCTCCGATTTCAGAGAGCTCGCTAAATCGTCTAGCACCATTTGATTGGATATAATACCAAGAGTCATCTAGTTTGAACCAACCACCAGTTTGCATTTTACCATTTTGGTTCAGATAGTAATCATTCCCTTTGGCATTTTCTCCCCAGTCGTCGTTAAGGTGAAGCCAGCGACCTGCTTGCATTTGTCCTTTTCCATTAAAGAAGTAAGTGGCTCCGCCAATCTCTTTCCAGCCGATAGCCATTTCTCCGTCAGTCAAACGATATTTCCAATAACCATCTTCTTGATACCATTTTTCGTCAACTACAGGGATATCAGGGAAGGTATTTGAAACATTAGCAAATCCTTTATCGCTAATATCAAAAACGGTAGCGTCTTGAGTTTGGCTAGCGGCATGCAGAACCTGAATATTTTTCTTCTGAAGGTATTCTCTGGTTGAAGCAACATTAATATCTCCACCAGTTGTCTGAATAATCATTTTTGGTGATAAGTTTTCAAGGAAATTAATCGTATTTGAAATTGTCGCATCATAATGGTGGTTCCATTTCATCATATCAACCTTGCCGATAACTGGACCTAACTTATCTTCTGCTCCTTCGGCATTATCCAAATCTCCACCAAGATAGATTCTCTTTCCTGCCACAGTCACTACTGAAACAATGGAGTTGGAGTTATCATCTCGAACTTTTTTCAGATTCCCGTCAGCATCATATTCATTCTTATAGTTGTAGAGTTGAATATCCATATCACCTAATTTTAGGTGGCTATCCTCATCTGAAATATTCTGGATAAGAGTAACTCCTCGTTTTTGAGCTGCTCTCAAAGCATTATCATAATTGAAAAGATTATCCCATAGTCCCCAGTTTGCTGTGATCCGATCATCTGAATATTTTTTCAAATAAAACTTACCGACTTGATATCGATTGAGTATTTCGTCTGCTCCACCAATATGGTCACTATGAACATGAGTGCCTATAATAAAATCTAATTTTTTTACACCTATTTGATCCAAGTGGCGAATCAATCGATCCTCCAATACTTGATAATTTCTCATGGAAATTCCCCAGCGGCTTGGATAGCGTGGATCACTCCCATCAGGAAAATCATAGTCTTCTCCCATATCAATCAAAGCATAATGACCATTGCTTTCCAGAAGGATGGCATCACTCCCAGATTTTGCTTTTGTATTTATGAAATGGATACGATTGCCCGAACCTGCAGAGATGGTATCTGCATCTACTTCTTGCGATAACTGAATCAGTAATAGAAAGAATGCGAGAACACTATAGCTGACTGATTTTAATAACCATTTATTTTTCACCTTGAAAACTCCTTTATCTTAACAATAAGCAACTTTTACTAATCTAATCAATCCAGTAGTTTTTATCCCCTCCTGGGACTTGTTGCTCAATAGGCGGTGGAGTCATATAGTTTTCTCCAAATTCGTAGACAAGTATTTCATGGTATTTTCTCGGAACCTTGACCACAATGTTTTCATAAGGCATATCAATCAAATCATAGAGCCATTCTTTTTTTATACCATTTGGATAATAAGGGTCATAGATAGTACAAGTAAGATCTGTTGCTTGATCTACACTATACTTCAAAGCAAGACTCTCTAATTTTTGATTCCATAGCTGTGGGGAAGTTAAGCGGAAAATCGCTGATCCCATATAACGAGGGAGGTTCTTAAGTCCACCATTCTCAGACTTGATCCCTTTAAAATTCAATGAAGAAAGGCGAATGAAATATTTGTAGAGCTTCATTTTCTTACGGTCACTTTCCTCTGTGACGACACCATCATATGGAAAAATGTCAACACAAGTTCCCAATACAACCGTTGGGTCTACGAGGTTAGCATCTCGACGAGTCCTTACATCATAGACTCTCATATAACTGTATGGGTATCCCTTTGTTTCTCTGAATGAAATCAATTTGTAGTAGGGATGATTTTCATTTTGTAAAACCTTGTACAGTTTTTCAAATTCATCACGCGCTAAGGAAATATCTGTATCATCATCCCAAGGGATAAATCCTTTATGGCGTACAGCTCCTAGTAAGGTTCCAAAGTCAATAAAGTATTTGATTTGATGTTGTTCACAAAGATCATGTAGATACTTTAAAATATCCAATTCTACTTGCTTGATTTCTTCAAGAGTTAAAGTTCTTTCAGACATAGGTTCTATTCTCCTAAATTTGACTATATTTTTAAACGTTTCTTAATCCCAATCTCGTCATTTAGACCTTTTAACAATCTTCCATAATTTAAAATCATGATGAGATACTCTTTGTTCAACCGGTGGCAATTGCATATAGTCTCCGTAGTCTGAGGTCAAAATTTCATGATAGTTTTTCGGAATGGTAAATTCCTTACCTTCAAATGTTCCAGTAGTAACTTGTTCCAGCCATTCACGTCTCCACACTGGTTTGTTCATATCCTTGTAGATAAGATAATCCACCTGCTCATAATCTGAGACTTTACGGGATTTTGCAAGCTCTTCAATCTGGGCAACGTATTTGTTCGTATTGGTGAAATAGAAAATAATAACTGAAACATAACGTAGCAGTGAATTCAGTACACTTTTTGTATTGGTAATGCCTTTGAAGGTATAGCAACTCAATTGACGTTTCTTTATCAGTTTCGTCATCTTGTTTTTAAATTGTACGTCATCCTCGTAGCCATCTACAGGGAAAATATCTACATAGATTCCCATATTCGAATCGATGCGAACATCTTCTTCTAGCAAGTAAGTATGGTTATCCTGCACTTTCATGAAGGGATAGACATAGTTGAGATTATTTTTATAAGACATCACCTCGTAACGTTTATCAGGGTTAGCGATAAGGTAGTCTTGCAATTTTTCATAATCTTCTCGTAACATGCAGATATCCATGTCATCATCCCAAGGGATAAATCCTTGATGGCGAACAGCACCAATTAGACTTCCATATGCTAAGAAATACTTGACTCCAATTTTCTGACAAACTTCATGAATATACTCCATGATTCCAAGTTCCATCTGTTGAATTTCATTGATATCTGTTACTTCTTGGTACCGAACTCCTTCATCCCGTTTGCAGACTACGAGTCCATAGCCAATCGCTAGCCAGAAGATGATATTAATAAAGTTGGTTGAATACATAATCTGACTTTCAAATAATTGACCAAACAAGATACCAAAGAATAGGATCATGATCAATTTATCAGTATTTTTCTTGGAAACAATCAAATACGTTAAAAAGCGTTTGATGACATAAGCCAGTACAAAAAGGAAGGATACCAAACCTAGAACTCCCGAACTGACAAATATGGTCACAAAAATGTTATGGAAATTCCCACCAATAAGGGAGTTTTGAATCTCAAATTTACTGAAATATTCTGTGTAGTAATCTGGAACATTTCGTACACCATAACCAAAAATTGGTTTGGCACTTCCCATCTTGATGGCATTTTTCCAGATATAGGTTCTACCACTTGGTGTTGTTTCGATCAGATGGAGCTCACCGTTTTTCTTAGTAACAGATGAATCTGTCTCAGCATAGGATTGTCCATTGTTTAAATCTAAGACAGTCGCAGTTTCAGATGAGATATAGATTGAAGTTACATAGCTTAATCCAATATTAGTTGCAGCAATCAGCAAACCAGCAACTATAAAAGTGAGGAATCGTTTAACGATACTCCCTCTAGTAGCAAAGAAACTATAGAGTCCAATCATGAGAAGTAAAGAAAGTAAGGCTCCTCGACTTTGCATCGTAGCAAAGTAAACGAATTGAATCACATTATTCAGTTTAAGATAAACAGAATATTTACTTCCTTTATGGATCAAATACATAGCCAAAATAATGCTAATGTATGAAAATATCGCACTAGCATTTGGATTGACAATCCCCCACAGACGTCCATTCATGACACCATAGTAATAAGATTGTTCACCAATCTTAAATAGGATGAGGACTCTACTTATCAATAAACCAAACGCAAAAATTGCTGAAGAAAAAGATACAATTTGAACCGTATAGGCAATCCAGTCAAATAATTTTTTAAGTTGCCCTGATTGTAACATGGTAAATAATAAAACATAGGTTACCATGAAGAGGATTTCAATCACATTTCCAATCAGATGTCCAGAGCGATTGAAAATAGCTGATAGCAGATGACTTCCAGCTAAGAGTCCAAATAAGGATAGAAATTTGCGATCTGCTGTGATTTCTTTCCACTTAAACAATAAGGTATAGCAAATATAAAGCACTACAATCGCTGATAATCCCTTGTAGAGGGGATTTGCTATCTTATAAACCAGTGAACTCATACTTAAAATAGAAATGAAAACAAATAGATACGCAATCCATAGTTTTGATTTTTCAAAGTATTCATCCATTTTTGAAAAATTCATTTTCAACTCCTTCTCATGATATTAGTTTTTTAATCCAACAATTTTCTTATATAGCCATGGAGAAATGACAAGTGAAAGGATCGCTACCTTGCGAAAAGTGGTGAAATAAGCATCTTTCCATATTTCGCGTCGGTGCTGAACAATCCAATTCCTCAGCTCGGCTTTCTCCTTTTGATACTCTTCACGTGAAGTAAAGATAATTTTATCGTAAACTGTGATGTACGACCAACACTCTCTATTTATTAATTCGTATTTTAAATTAGGGAAGGCTTGTGAAACTTGAGCAATTATTTGCTGATAAACTTCTATTGTGTCAAATACATGTCGATTAACAGATGTCGTTGCACTTCCCTCACGATGATCATAATAATAAACAGGTTTGTCAATAAATACGCAACTGCATCTTGTCTTTAGTAGCAATTCAGTTAAAAATAGAGCATCTTCAGCTAGGTGATAGTTGGTATTAAACTTTTCATCCGCTAGCAGGTCTCTCTTAAACAGTTTTGCAACTGGAAAAAATGACGTTCTGGTAGTCATCAGTAGTTCCTTCATGGTTTCTTCTGTTGACCAGAGTTCTGTTTTTCCTGAATGTGAAGGTAGGTCTGTTACAATGCCGTTTTTGATATGGTGCAGAGGAGCAATTGCAAAGCCTACATTCACCCCTTCAACTGCACTTGCTAAAGTAGCTAGGTAATCCTGGGTAACGAAATCATCGCTATCAATAAAGGTAACCCAAGAACCCGTCCCTAGCTGAATTCCCATATTTCTAGCATTTGAAACACCAGCATTTTCGATATGATAAACCTTGATATTCTCATACTGAGATGCTAATTGATCACAGATCTGTCCACTGGAATCAGTAGAACCATCATTGATTAGGATTAACTCAAAATGGGCATAAGTCTGTTGAAGAATCGACTCCACACATCGCTCCAGATAGGCTTCTACATTGTAGACCGGAACGATAACGCTTATTTTTTCTCCCATCATGCTCCATATTCTCCCTTGTACTCTGTGTAGCTCTTGTCCATGTCTGCTATAATAGCATCATGATGCGGTACTTGCTTGTCTGCTGGTGGCGGTGTCATATAGTCCCCAAAAGCAGTGCTGAGATAGGCATCATAGCCGACTGGGATGGGCATCTCAGTTCCTTCAAATGGCAAGAAAAGATTGTCCTCAAAGGATGCGATTGGGTATTTGTTTCGCATGTAGCCGGGACCTGAGCATAATTCCGTAATTCCATCGCTCTCAGCCAGACCATACTTGGTCATTTCTTTTTCAGCTTTTTTCCAAATGCGATAACGTAGAGATTTTGGAGTCAGGCCGAGTAAGATGCGACTTCCCCATTTCATGACCGCACCATGCTTTTCTGGGATAGTTTGCGCACAAAAGAGTGAATAAATCAGGGCCCAACGAACCTGTTTCTTACGCTCAGCTGGATTTTTAGGATAATAATCCAATGGTAACACATCCAAGGCCAAACCGTGTGGTAAATCCAAATCCTTCTGATAAGGCTTGATACAAGTAGTTTCCTTATCACGAATGGTAATAAAAAGGTTACGGTCTACAAAATCTTTGTTACTCTTTGACAAGAAATAACGCTCATCTGCATAACGTGGCCACAGCTCTGCTAATTTTTCATAGTCCTTACGCGGCATGAAAAAGTCTAAATCATCATCCCAAGGAATGAAGCCATTGTTCCGAAGGGCACCAATAGCCCCTCCGCCACAGAGATAGCACAACAAATCATGTTCTTTACAAAATGCGACGAAATATTCAGCCATTTCCAGACTACGAGCCTGAATCGCTTTCAAATCACTCATGTCTCTCCTCTTCTGTACAATAACGAGTTATATCGTTTTATTATACCATAAAAAAGCCCTAAAAATCCATCAGATACTAAGAAAAATCAAAGCCTAAACCACTTTTTCACTGGTGATTCAAACTTTGATTTTTTTATAGTATTCTATTTTTTTGATTTTTGGATAGAAATAATGATCAAGATCATCTACGATTGTCGTACGAGATACTCCTCCATCAGAATAGGCTGTCGCCACCTCTGTAGGTGACAAAATAAAACCAAAAGGGACTTGATAGGTACTCGCTATTATTTTCTCTGCTTTTTGGTGAGCTTTACGAACTATGGAGCGAATCTCTTCCTGACCAGCATTTGCGACTTCATGCAATCCCGATGAAATCGTTAAGGCATGTTCGGAGTCTAAAAAGAGCTCCTCAACACTCGTATAACCACCTGAAGCCAATGCCTCTTTAGCCTTTGCATAGGAATACAAGCCACTGGAAACCTTATCCAAACCAGAAGAATAACGTTTTTCAAAAGATGAGGTATCTTTTTTGATTTTGAGGCTACCATCCTCATTAAAAACATAACCGCCCCACATGTGTTGAGAATAAATAAAATCTAACTGCTGTTCCGAGTCCACATGATACATGATACCTACTACACCGACACTATCCATTCTATTTTCAGGATAACCTAAAGGAACCATATCCTTATCATCAATGTAATTATGAATACGATACTTTATAGCATCCACACGTTGCCGTTGTTCTTTGGTCAAGACCGGATAGATATTCGGTCCCTGGTAGATATAAGCTCCTGAGATACGTGAAATGTCCCTAACATTAGCTAGGGCATATTGGGCATTCATAGAGCCAAGAGAGTGACCATAAACTGAGATTTTAGCATTTGGATAGGACATCATAATATCATCTAAGATAGAAGCAGCCGCCTTCAACTGAGAAGTCACTCCTTCTTCACTTTTCAAAATATTATGAGCCATGGGAAGGTCATTTTCAAGCCAATCCACTTCCCATCCTTCTTCAAATGGCGCTTTAGAACCTTCATAGAGAACAGACACTTCAGAATGGTCTGGACTCTCAACTACGTAAACCTTTATTCCTGTCTCGTTTTCGATTACCTGACGGACTGTACCGATGGAGCTTTTTCGAGTTTCTATATAAATATCATTGTCAACTTGTAATTTTTTATCGTATTCTTTTTCAGCGATTAACTTTCGTTCATAGTCGCTATACATAGAATTCATCAGTTTGAGTCTCCTTTTAATTTTTCCAGAGGCGGATTACTCCCACCGCCATTTCTTAATTTACCATCACTATCTTTATGTAAGAATACACTAACATTGTAACTTGAGGAATCATTTATATACAAATAAACAATTATTCCTCCCATTGGATTATGTTCAAAAGAATCAACTTTATATGATTTAATAATTCCTTTTTCTGTTAGAGCATTCGGATCTATTTGTTTTAAGCGCAATTTAAATATCTCTTTCGCTTCCTCACTCTCTACAATTCTCACCATCTCATCGTGTTTTACTTTTTTCATCACTTTATATCCCCCTACGCTTAATCCAACGATAACCAACAAACTAGCTAATGTGATTCCTATAATTTTTAATGACTTCATGGCATCTCCTTTATGGTATTTTACAAATATGTCATGTGCTGATTTACTTATAGTATACCACAAGCATTATATTATTACCCTTATAGTCAAATTGAAGATTCATCAGGTAGTTAAAAATCTAGTAGTACGCAAAAAATTCTTTTCATCAACTAAAAAACTGTTGATACAAATTTTTCATTTGGTCTCGATTCAAAAACCTTCACTTTGTCATGTTCTCTTAACAAATTTCTTAAAAGGATTTCAAGTTAGAATATAATGAATGTGGTTCTGGAAATCACTATATAACATAAAAAGAGCATTTCCATTTCAGAAATACTCTTTTTTTATATTTGGAATATAATTTTTACTAAGTTCTTTTGAGTTTTCTTAATAAAAGCATTCTATCTCATTCCCATTTGGGCGAGTTTGGTCTGATATTTATTTTGATCAACTAGAAGTCCTTGTCCACCATAGATATCATAAGCATCTACCCAGTCACCAAGTTCTGGGACGGTGAGTCTTTCAATGCCATTTTGAGCACCTTCTAGGACAGATAAGCCATTGGTCAACAAGAAGCTATATGGTAGATTTGTTGAGGTCATGCCAAAGACTTTTCCAAGTGCCTCTGATCCCGTAAAGAGCTTGGTTGGATCTTTGATTTGCTCAAGAACTGCTGACATGACTTGTTGCTGACGTTTGGTACGGCCGTAGTCTCCCTCGTCATCATCACGGAAGCGAGCATAGTTCAGCAAGGTGGATCCATTCATCTGCTGTTTTCCAACTTTGATGGTTTGGGTTGGGGACTCTGTCTCTGTTGCATGAAGGTCATCTCCAACTGTGGCTTCTGTTAAAGGTTGACCATTCAATGTTGAGAATTGGGCATCAATCGTTACTCCGTCAGGGAAGAGGGTATCAATAGTTGTTGCAAAGGCCTGGAAGTCAACTAGGGCATAGTACTTAATATCCAAATCAAAGTTGTCTTTTAGAACCTTGCGGACCATTTCAGCCCCTTTTTGCCCTTCTTGTTCCCCAAGTTCATAGGCAACATTTAATTTGTTATCCGTCTGTTTCTGGCCATTTACAATCTTACTGTACCCGTCGATATAAACTAAGTTGTCACGCATAAAGCTGACTAGTTTAATCTTCTTATCCGATCCACTGACATTCAGTACCATGATTGTGTCGGTACGGGTTTCTGCACTATTTTGACCGATACGGCCATCTGTCCCCATCACTAAAATATTCACACCATCTTTGGTATCCTGACCGTTAAAGACCTCTACTTGAGCTGCCTTGGCGTCAGCTGGCTTATTTGTTGGATTGGCTGCTGACTGGAAACCTCGAAGAAACATAAAAATCATCCCTGCAAGCACACAGGTAATCAACAGCAAGAGCCAAGTCAGTATTCGTTTGAAGCGAATTCTTCTCTTTTTCTTTTTGACTTTAGGTTGAGGAGCTACCTTTTCACGTTTCTTAGACCGGCTTCTACTGCCGTAGGTCGGAAGATCAATATCTCTACCCCAAGTTTCTTCTTTTTCTTCTTGGTAGGAAGGGTGAACTTCAGACTTGGGACCTGCCATTTTCTGTTGCAGATAATCAAATTCCCTCCGTTCACGGTCGTTGAGGTAATGGATATTTTTGAAGAGATAATCATAACGTAACTGCTCGTGATGACTTAAAGGATTTTCTTTGCTCATTGACTCTCCTTTTCTATATCAGTTATGGTAAAAATCGGGTAGGTTCCCAGTATCTTGTGCTGGATTCCAATGGCTTCTAGTTCTTGTCTGGCAAAATGAACCAGTTCTTTGTCACTATAGTCTACATCGATAATGAAAAAGTATTCTCCCAAGGCCGTTTTAAGGGGGCGACTTTCAATCTTTGTTAAGTCAATCCCTCTCCAAGCAAAGGTCGAAAGTGCCTTGTAAAGAGCACCAGGTAGGTTGTCTGGTAAGGTCAAGGCCAAACTCATTTTTTCAGCCTGTGAGTTCAAAGGAATCTTCGGTATGTCTGCCCCTAACACCCAAAAACGTGTGAAATTTGCTTCCATTTCCTGAATATCCTCTGCAATCAATTCCAAGCCATATTCTTCAGCTGAACTTTTAGGAGCAATAGCTGCATAAGGCTGATCTGGATGTTCCGAAATAAAGCGAGCTGCATAGGCTGTACTAGCTGTCACCTCGATTTGGGCCTCTGGATAGTGTTTGTCGATGAATTTCTTTCCTTGAGCCAGAGCCTGGGGATGAGAAAAAATTTTCTCAATTTTTGACTGACCTGGAACCACCATCAACTGCTGGTGAATGGGTTGAACAATTTCTGCAACTGCTTGGATGCGAGCCTGGTGAAAAAGGTAATCCAAACTTTCATGGACACTACCTTCAATGGAGTTTTCAACTGGCACCACAGAATAGTCCACCAAGCCCTGTTCATAGGCCTTGATGACATCTGTGATATTGGCAAAAGCCTGCAATTCCTCTTTGGGAAATGCTGTCTGCACAACATGATGCGAAAAAGATCCCTTGGGACCTAGATAGGCAATTTTCATCTCAGTTCCTCTATAATTTCCTCTGGGCTTAACTTGGTCACATCTAGAACCCGACTGGCTACTTCCTCATACCAAGCTTGTCTTTCATGGAAAATAGCTGCTAGTTCTTCCTTACTACTATTTAGAAACAGCGGGCGCTGATTGTCCTTATCAGCTGCGATACGTTGGTAGAGGGTTTCAAAATCTGCTTTTAGGTAGATGTTATCAGGATTGGTTTTGAGCAAGTCACGATTTCTCTGAGAAATGACAACCCCTCCGCCAGTTGACACAACGTGATCCGTTTTTAGTAAGTCAGCTAGGACTTCTGACTCTACTTGACGAAAGGCCTCTTCTCCCTTTTCAGCGAAAAAATCCGCAATAGACATGCCTAAATGTTCCTCGATTAAGGCATCCATATCGATGTAGTCTGCGTCCAATCCTCTAGCGATTGTCGACTTGCCTGCCCCCATAAATCCGAGTAATACCTTAGCCATGAATCAAGCTCTCCAAATCATCAAAGAAGCTAGGATAGCTGGTATTGATGGCTTCAGCACGATCAAGTTCCACTTCTCCATCCGCAACCAAGAGGGCTGCGATGGCTGTCATCATTCCGATTCGATGGTCACCAAACGTATTGACTCTAGCGCCATGAAGGATTGATTTCCCTTTGATAACCATTCCATCTGTAGTAGGTGTGATATCCGCCCCCATGCTATTTAAGGCATCTGCCACCACTTGAATGCGGTCGGTTTCCTTGACCTTGAGTTCCTCAGCATCCTTAATGACTGTTTCACCTTGCGCTTGGGTCGCTAGAAGGGCAATAATAGGCAATTCATCAATCAAGCGGGGAATCAAGGCTCCACCAATCTCTGTTCCTTTCAGGTCTGAAGACTCGACAGTCAGGGTTGCTGATTTAGCAACTGGGTCAATTTCAGTTATTTCCAATCTTCCTCCCATGGCACGAATGACATCAATAATACCAGTACGCGTTTCGTTGATGCCCACATTCTGCAGCACCACACGAGAGTTTGGAACAATCAAACCTGCGACCAACCAAAAGGCTGCACTGGAAATATCTCCTGGAACAACTACCTTTTGTCCGGTCAGTTTTTGTGGTCCTTGAACTATGATTTTCTTGCCATCCACACTTAAATGGCCACCAAATTGCTGTAGCATATCTTCGGTGTGGTTGCGAGTGCATTCTTTCTCGATAATAACGGACTCCCCCTGAGCCTGCAAGGCTGCAAATATCAAGGCAGACTTGACTTGAGCAGAGGCGATTGGCAACTCATAGTGAATCGGTTTTAAATTTTTCGTCCCTTTTAGGCGAAGAGGGGGCAGATCTCGCTCAGTTTGCCCTGAGATGCTAACGCCCATTTTTTTCAGTGGAATCGTCACGCGATCCATAGGACGTTTGGAAAGACTATCATCTCCGAACATTTCAACTTCAAAATCTGCACCAGCAAGGACACCTGAAATCAGGCGAATCGAGGTTCCAGAGTTCCCCATATCCAAGGCGTTTTGCGGCGCTTTTAAGCCATCCATGCCTACACCTTGAATCGTAATCACACCGTCTTTATCTTCTATCTCAACACCAAGGTCACGAAAGACCTGCATGGTTGAAAGCACATCCTCTCCACGCAGAATATCATAAACCTTAGTCTCGCCTTCAGCCAAACTTCCAAAAATAATCGAACGGTGGCTGATAGACTTGTCACCTGGAACCCGGATACTGCCATGTAAGTGGTGAATGTTTGTTTTTAGTTTCATAGTTGACCTCATACTTGCAATACTTTTTCTTATTTTATCACAAAAAAGCCAGAAATTCCTGAAATTTCTGGCTTTTATACAGATAAAATACTATTTCAATAATTCTGAAACAGGTTCAAAGACAATTTTTTCAATGTCTGAAAGGTAAATGGACAATTGTTGCTGTTTGGCAAAGAAATCTGACAACAGAGCGTTCTCTTGGATTTGCTTACTGAAGGACTGCATCTTTTCTTGGAAAGAGACGTCTGGCATTTGTCCCGTTTGCGCCATGACTTGGATTTCTTTCTGGAAAGCGAGGTAGTCTGCAAAAATCTTGCTAGCTTGTTCATCAGCTTGGATGGCATCTTTGGCTGCCTTAACTACCTTGTATTCTGGTAATTCGCGTAACCCGCGACTGAGTTCATTTGCACTATCGTAAATATTTGACATGATTTTCTCCTTATTTGATGACGACTGTATAGTCTGTATTTTCTGTAATTAAGCGCTCAGCTCGTTCCAAATCTTGAGCATTTTTAAAGGAAATTTGTAGAATCCCGTGAACATCCTCACGGTTTTCCTCGTTGATGTGGATGTTAACCAAGGAAGTTCCACGTAGCAATTCCAAAATCCGCAAGATGACATCTTCTTCATCGGGAACATCGACATAGAGGTCGTAAGAGCTATCCACACCACCACGCTTATGGATTTCCATAGCCTGCCGTTGCGCACGCGCTTGGTTGAAAAAGTTCCAGATTTGCTCTTCATCTCCCTTGCTGATGGCTTGTCCAACCTCATCTAGGCGCTCCTTGAAATCCGCAATTCTATCCAGAATAGTTTCACGATTGGACAATAGAATAGAAGTCCACATACCTGGCTCGCTTTCCGCAATGCGAGTCATATCTCGAAAACCACCCGCTGCAAAGCGCCTTGCCATCTCATGTTCTTGAGCATAAACTGCTGTCTGCTCCATGAGGCTGGAAGCCAGAATATGAGGAAAATGACTAATCTGAGAAGTCACCCGATCATGCTCCTTGGCATCAATCTCGATAAAACGAGCATGAAGACCTGAAAGCAGATCTTTCATTTCCTCAAGTGTGTCAGGACTTGTCAGGCTTGAAGGTGTGAAGATATAGTAGGCATTTTCAAAGAGATTGACATCCGCAGAAGCAGCCCCTGTCTTGTGGCTACCAGCCATGGGATGAGCACCGACAAAGCGGACAGGCTTGCCAGCCAAATACAGCTCCGCCACATCTACAATGGCTGACTTGGTTGAGCCTGCATCAGAGATAATGACGCCTTCTTTCAAGTCTAAATCTGCCAACTCCTTAATAAAAGCAATGGTCTGTTTGATTGGTAAGGTCAAGATGATGACGTCTGCTAGGGGAGCGAAACTGGCAAAATCATCCGTCGCACGGTCAATCATCCCCCGCTCCAAGGCAATGTCTCTCGAAGCTTGACTGCGATTATAACCCAAAATTTCATAATCCGGATGATCACGCTTGATACCGAGCGCCATCGAAGCACCAATCAAACCGAGACCTGCGATATAGATGGTTTTTGCCATAAGGACTCCTTAATAGTTCTTTGTATAGTCTCGGTGCTTGGCAACTGCCTCTTTTAATTCTTCAAGATTATCTGATGAGAATTTTTCAAGGATTTCTTGTGCCAGAACCGTTGCTACAACAGCTTCCATGACCACACCTGCTGCTGGAAGAGCGGTCGGATCACTTCTCTCCACGGTTGCCTTGTATGGTTCGTGGGTTTCGATATCCACACTCATAAGTGGTTTGTAAAGAGTAGGAATGGGTTTCATAACACCACGAACAACAATGGGTTGCCCATTGGTCATACCACCTTCGAAACCACCCAGATTATTGGTACGACGAGTATAACCGTCTTCTTTAGACCAGAGAATTTCATCCATAACCTGACTGCCTTTACGGTAACCAGCTTCAAAGCCGAGACCAAATTCCACCCCTTTAAAGGCATTGATAGAGACAACTGCCTGAGCCAATCGCGCATCCAATTTTCTGTCCCATTGGGCATAGGAACCAAGACCAACTGGAACACCTCCGACGACTGTCTCCACAACCCCACCGATGGTATCACCGTCACGTTTGATTTGGTCAATATAGTCCTTGATTTCTTGTTCTCGTTCTTGATTGACAATAGAAACTTCAGACTGAGCAGCTCGTTCCTTAATCTCCGAAACTGTCAGATTTTCAGGTACATTGATTTCCTTGCCACCAAAGACCACGACATGGTTGGCAATCTCCATATCTAGCTCAGCTAAGAGACGTTTAGCTACTGCCCCAACTGCAACTCGCATGGTGGTTTCACGGGCAGATGATCGCTCCAAGGAATTTCGCAAGTCATCAAAACGGTACTTGATGCCCCCAACCAAATCGGCATGTCCTGGGCGAGGATGAGTGATTTTCCGCTTGCTTTTAAGGCGGTCTTCGATGTCTTCTGCAGACATGATGTCCAGCCATTTTTGGTGGTCATTGTTGATGACATCCATGGTAATGGGAGCCCCTGTCGTCTTCCCGTGACGAACGCCCGAAGTAAAGACAACCTGGTCACTCTCAATCTTCATACGACCACCACGACCGTAGCCACCCTGACGGCGTTTCAGATCCTCATTGATGTCCTCTACTGTCAAAGGAAGTCCCGCTGGAATTCCTTCAATAATAGCCGTCAGTCGGGGGCCGTGTGATTCTCCTGCAGTTAAATATCTCATACGTTCTCCTTATTTTACCAAGTAATCTTTCATCTCTTCCAGAGAAACTGGGTGAATGGTCGCTGAACCAAGCTCTGGTACCAAGACCAGTTTCAAGGTGTTGCCACGCGCTTTCTTGTCATGAGTCAAAGCCTGATAAAGCTTGTCAACATCCCAGTTTTCATAGTCAACAGGTAGTCCAAATTTCTGGCACATCTCTCTAATGGACTGGGTTAGGCCAGCTGGCATGAGGCCTTTTTCCTCAGCAACCTTGGAAATCTGCACCATCCCCATGGCCACGGCCTCACCATGCATGACTTTGCCATAACCGGCCGTTGCTTCAATAGCATGACCAATAGTGTGCCCAAAATTGAGGTAAAGACGAACACCGTTATCCAACTCATCCTCAACCACCATCTTGCGCTTCACCTGACAAGAATGTTCAATCAAAGTCTCCGCATGTTCCAGTATACTCTCAACAGAACCATCCAGGTTCGTTAAGAGAGCCCACAGTTCTGGATCCTCAATCAAGCCGTACTTGATAACCTCACCCATCCCTTCAATCAGCTCTCTTTTCCCAAGAGTTTTAAGGACAAGCGGGTCAATCAGAACCCCATCTGGTTGGGTAAAGGTACCCACCATATTTTTAGCAAATGGAGTATTGACACCTGTCTTACCACCGATAGAAGAATCAACCTGGGCTGTCAAACTAGTCGGAATCTGAACAAAGTGAATGCCCCGCATATAGGTAGAGGCCACAAAGCCAGCTAGGTCCCCAACGACACCACCACCAAGAGCCACGATCCCATCGCTACGAGTCAACCCCTGCTTAACTAGAAATTCATAGACTTTCTGAACAGTGGTTAAATTTTTTCGTTCTTCGCCTTCTAAAAAGTCAAAAACAGCTACCTGAAAACCAGCATCTTCTAGGCTGAGTTTAACCTTCTCTGCATAGAGAGAAGCTACATGGTTATCTGTCACAATGACTACCTTTTGTGGTTGCCAGAGTTCTCGCAACCATTGACCAGCCTGAGCCAGACAACCTTTTTCAATCTGAATATCATAAGGATGATGCGGAATATCGATTCTGATTTTCATAGGAGGGTCTCCTTTTCACTATTTATATTTTTCTTTTAAGGACTGCCAAATCTCGTCTGTCGGCATTTCTTTACCTGTCCACAGTTGAAAAGCTTCAGCAGCTTGATAGAGCAACATCCCCAGGCCGTTGACAGCTGGATTGCCCTGGCTTCTAGCCCATTTCAAAAGTGGCGTCTCAAAGGGTTGGTAAATGATATCTGCTACCAAGAGAGTTTCTGATAAGACTATGCTTTCAGGAACTGGGGATGATTTGCCATCCATCCCTACACTGGTCGCATTGACTAGTAAGTCCGACTTGGCAATCCTTGATTGCAGTTCAGAAAGATCTTCTAAAGCATACAAGTCCACTTTAAATCCTGTCTGCACCTGCAACTTGTCTAGATAAGGTCTTGTTTTTTCCATAGAAGCTGAACGTACAAAGACCGAAATCTGACTGACCCCATCCAAAATAGCTTGTGCCAAGATTGATTTGGCCGCACCACCTGCACCCAGAAGGGTCATTTTCTTATCTGAGATTGTAAAAGAAGGCAAGCTCTTAAAAAATCCCTTGCCATCTGTATTATATCCAATTAACGTTCCGTCTTGATTAACAACTGTGTTGACTGCCCCAATCAAACGAGCCTCATCACTCAACTCATCCAGATAAGGAATCACTTGCTCCTTGTAAGGCATAGACAGGTTGATGCCAAACATCTGGTAACGGCGAATATTGGCGACTGTTTCTGCCAAATCACCCGCTTCAATCTCCCAAGCTACATAGGCACCATTAATAGCTGTCGCCTCAAAGGCCCTATTGTGAATAAAGGGTGAAATAGAGTGTTTAATGGGATTGGCAACAACTGCAGCTAAACGCGTATAGCCATCAAGCTTCATCCAAAATCTCCCTGATTTTCTTCATGTTTGATAGCGAAATCTGACCTGGGGCACTCGCTTCATCCAGACTAGCAAATGACCAACTTGAACCCGTCACATCTGAAGTAATGCGTGATACCTTGCCCATTTTCCCCATGGAAATGGTCACGTACTCTTGCTCAGGGTTGAGTGTTTTAAATCCTCGAGTGTAATTCATCAGGTCTAAAACATCCTGCTCCGTATGGGCCATAACTGATACCTTGACCACTTTCGGAGAGAGACTGGTCAACTCAGACAAAATCTCCATCATGTTTTCAGGTGTTTCCTGGAAATTATGATAGCTCAAAACAAGATTTGGAAAATCCAACATTTCCTCAAAAACGTCCTTGTAGCTGAAATACTCAAAATCTACATAATCCGGCTGATAAAGCTGAGTAACTTCCTTGATGATTTGAACATACTCTTCTGAGGAAAGTTCGATTTCACCTCCCTCAGCGCGGGTCCGAAGGGTAAAGACAAGTTCGCGTCCTGCAAATTTCTCAAAGATAGCGGGTGCTACCTGTAAAATAGCGTCCTTTGTAAGAAAGTCCGCACGCCACTCAATGATATCGGCATCTTCATACCTAGTGGCATCCAGTTCTTGCGCTTCTTCTAAACTTCTTGGCATTACTGAAACGATTAATTTCATCTACTAACCTTCATACTAATCACCTTGAGGTAATTACTGCTTTCATCTTTTTTATTATAGGCAAAGTCTGCTGGAAGACCATATTGGTTCAAGATCTGATACTTTCTTCCTGCAAAACCTTTATCAATTTGTTCTGTAAATTTCTGGCGGGAAACATTGGCAGCATTAGTACTGGCAATGATAATGCCCCCCGGATTTAAAATCTCTAGACTCTGGGAAATCAACTTGTGATAGTCCTTAGCTACAGAGAATGTTTGTTTTTTATTGCGGGCAAAGCTCGGCGGATCAAGCACAATCACATCATAGGTCAAGCCTTTTCGCTTGGCATACTTGAAGTACTCAAAAACATCCATGACGATAAAACGGTGATTGTCCGTGCTGAGTCCATTTGCCTGAAAATGAGCTTCTGACAGCTCTCTAGACCGTTTGGCCAAGTCGACAGAAGTCGTCTCACTCGCACCTCCCATAGCTGCAGCAACTGAAAAGGCCGCCGTATAGGAAAACATATTAAGTAAGGATTTGCCCATGGCTAGACCGTCAACCAGACTTCCACGAACCTCATGCTGGTCCAGGAAAATCCCTGTCATCAAGCCATCATTCATAAAGACTTGATAGAGAACGCCATTCTCAAGAACAGTAAAATCATCCGGCGCTTCCTCACCATAAACATAGGCAGACTCGTAGTCTAGACCTTTAAAACGAATCTTCTCATAAGCCCCCAAGACCTCAGGAAAAACTTCCTTAAAAGCCTTTACGATTAGCTCACGAATTTGGTAAACAAAGGAGTTGTACCAAGAAAAAACAGCATAATCTCCATAGAGATCAACAGTCAGACCACCAAAACCATCCCCCTCTTGGTTAAAAAGGCGAAAGGCAGTAGTCAAGTCATCTTGATAATAAGGCTTTCTATCTTCCTTAGCCTTACGAAACAGGATTTCAAAGAAGGATTGGTTGAAACCAACCTTTTCCTTGCTGACCAACCAGCCAATGCCCTTGTTCTGCTGAGAAAGATAGGCACTCCCTAAAAATTTCCCGTCTTGACTAAGAACTTCTACTGCCTGATCCGTCAGATCAATATCTGTTAAATCACTTGCTTCCAAAAGAACTAGACCCTTAGCTAGCTTTTTTTCAACACGTCTGCTGACCCTAATTCTATTCATAGCTACTATTATAGCAAATTTTGTGACAATTCTCAAAAAAGAAACCGTTTAACCAGTTGTACTTTAGTTTACTGAGTGTCATTTTTGTTAAAATAAGTTTATTCCATTTACTTTTTCACCAAAACATCCTCTCCCTTGTGATGGAAAGAGAGATTCTATTCGCTAAAAATAGACAATTTCAGAAATGAGTATAGAATCTTGCGCAAACGTTTGCCTAGTTCTAAACTTTATGGTAGAATAAAACACAACATTGATAAGCAAGAGGAAAAACAATGCAAAATCAGACACTTATGCAATACTTTGAATGGTATCTGCCACACGACGGCCAACACTGGGCTCGACTGACAAATGACTCAGAGCACCTAGTAAACCTTGGCATCAGCCATGTCTGGATGCCACCTGCCTTCAAGGCAACCAACGAAAAAGATGTCGGCTATGGGGTCTATGACTTATTCGACTTAGGCGAGTTTCACCAAAAAGGTACTGTCCGCACCAAGTATGGGTTTAAAGAAGACTATCTTCAAGCCATTCAAGCCCTAAAGGCGCAGGGAATTCAACCTATGGCCGATGTGGTGCTCAATCACAAGGCTGCTGCCGATCATATGGAAGCCTTTCAGGTTATTGAAGTAGACCCTGAGGATCGTACCGTTCAACTAAGCGAGCCCTTTACTATCAATGGCTGGACTCACTTTACTTTCGATGGTCGCCAAGATACCTACAATGACTTCCACTGGCACTGGTACCACTTCACAGGTACAGACTACGATGCCAAGCGCCGTAAGTCTGGCATTTACCTGATCCAGGGGGACAATAAAGGTTGGGCAAATGAGGAATTGGTCGATAACGAAAACGGTAACTACGACTACCTCATGTATGCCGACCTAGATTTTAAACATCCTGAAGTCATCCAAAATATCTATGACTGGGCTGACTGGTTCATGGAAACGACTGGTGTAGCTGGTTTCCGCTTGGATGCCGTTAAACACATTGACTCTTTCTTCATGCGCAATTTTATCCGTGATATGAAGGAAAAATACGGTGAGGTTTTCTATGTTTTTGGTGAATTTTGGAATCCTGACAAGGAAGCCAATCTGGAATATCTTGAAAAAACGGAAGAACGTTTTGACCTTGTCGATGTTCGCCTCCACCAGAACCTCTTTGAAGCCAGTCAGGCTGGAGCAAGTTACGACCTTCGTAACATTTTCACAGATAGCTTGGTTGAACTAAAACCCGATAAGGCTGTAACCTTTGTCGACAACCATGATACTCAACGAGGACAAGCCCTCGAATCGACTGTTGAAGAATGGTTCAAGCCAGCAGCCTATGCCCTTATTCTATTACGCCAAGATGGTCTTCCATGTGTCTTTTACGGCGACTACTATGGGATTTCAGGGCAGTATGCTCAACAAGATTTCAGAGAAGTTCTTGATCGTCTCCTAGCCATCCGAAAAGACAAGGCCTATGGAAAGCAAACAGACTACTTTGACGATGCCAACTGTATCGGATGGGTTCGTTCAGGTGCTGAACATCAATCTCCAATCGCTGTCCTTATCTCAAATGACCAAGAAAACAGCAAGTCTATGTTTGTTGGTCAAGAATGGGCTGACCAAACCTTTGTTGATCTCCTTGAAAATCATCCAGCACAAGTTACAATCAATGCTGATGGTTATGGAGAATTTCCAGTAGAAGCAGGTTCAGTCAGTGTCTGGGCGGTTAAATAAACCTATCAGGTACAAGCCAGATCCAACCGGATTTGGCTTTTTTGTATGCACAAAAAGACCTACCCAAATGGATAGATCTTTATACTCAATGAAAATCAAAGAGCAAACTAGGAAGCTAGCCGCAGGCTGTACTTGAGTACGGCAAGGTGAAGCTGACGCTGTTTGAAGAGATTTTCGAAGAGTATTACTTGATTACAATTTACCTGCTACTGCATCCAACAATTCTTGGATTTTCGCTTGGTTGCTTCCTCCTGCCATGGCCATGTCTGGTTTTCCACCACCACGTCCATCGACGATTGGAGCCAATTCTTTAACCAAGTTACCTGCGTGTACTTCTTTTATCTTGCTGGCTACAAGGACATTCACCTTATCATCGATTGCTGCTACAAGAACAAGCACATCAGAATAATCTTTTTGCTTCCAGTTATCCGCAAAGGTACGAAGGGCACCTGCATCTGAAACAGAAACTTGACTAGCAATGTAACGGTGTCCGTTCGCTTCTTGAACATTCTTGAAAACATCGCCTGCCGCTGCTGCTGCAGCTTTTTCTTTCAACTCTGCATTTTCTTTTTGCAATTGACGGAGTTGCTCTTGAAGACCTTCAACCTTGTGAGGAACTTCCTTGAGTTGAGGTGCTTTCAAGGTTGCTGCGACTGCTTTCAAAGCGTCTTCTTGTTCACGATAAGCTTCAAAGGCTTCTTTACCAGTCACTGCCAAGATACGACGAGTTCCTGATCCAATCCCTTCTTCTTTGACAATCTTGAAGAGACCAATCTCAGAAGTATTGCCAACGTGGGTACCACCACAAAGTTCCACTGAGTAGTCACCAATCGTAACAACACGAACTTCCTTACCGTATTTCTCACCAAAGAGAGACATAGCTCCCATTTCTTTAGCAGTGTCAATATCTGTCTCAACAGTTTCTACAGCAATTGCTTCCCATATTTTCTCATTGACTTGTTGTTCAATGGCGCGCAATTCTTCAGGAGTTACGGCTTGGAAGTGTGTGAAGTCAAAGCGAAGGAATTCGACTTCGTTCAGAGATCCTGCTTGTGTCGCATGGTGGCCAAGGATATTGTGAAGGGCCGCATGGAGCAAGTGAGTTGCTGTGTGATTCTTCATGACACGGTGACGACGATTTTTATCAATACTGAGTTTATAGTTTTTGTCCAAAGAAAGAGGTGCAAGAACTTCAACCGTATGCAATGGCTGTCCGTTTGGTGCTTTTTGAACATCTGTCACAGTAGCCACGACCTTACCTGACTCGTCCAATATTTGACCGTGGTCAGCTACTTGTCCACCCATTTCAGCGTAGAATGGAGTCTCTGCAAAGATCAGAGAGGCAGTTCCTTCAGAAACAGTTTCTACTTCAGCTTCAGCATTGTCAACTACGATAGCCACCAACTTAGAAGGCAATTGGCTGGCATTGTAGTTGAAGACACTTTCCACTGTAATGTTTTGAAGGGTTTCATTTTGCATTCCCATTGAGCCACCTTTGACAGCTGACGCACGCGCACGTTCTTGCTGCTCTTTCATGGCTGCTTCAAATCCTTCGCGGTCGACAGTCATACCTGCTTCTTCAGCGATTTCTTCTGTCAACTCCACTGGAAATCCGTAAGTGTCGTAGAGTTTGAAGACATCTTGCCCCGCGATAACGTTTTGACCTTTCGCTTTCAAATCAGCTACAATGGTTTCTGCAAAGTGCTGACCCGAGTGAAGTGTACGGGCAAATGACTCTTCCTCGCTCTTCACGATTTTCTCGATAAAGTCACGTTTTTCAAGCACTTCTGGGTAGTAGCTTTCCATAATTTTTCCAACAGTTGGAACGAGTTTGTAAAGGAAAGGCTCGTTGATACCCAATTTTTGACCGTGCATAGAAGCACGACGGAGCAAACGACGAAGGACATAACCACGACCTTCATTTCCTGGAAGAGCACCATCACCGATGGCAAATGAAAGAGAACGAATATGGTCTGCGATGACCTTAAAGCTCATGTTGTCGCCATCTTGGTCATAGACCTTACCAGACAATTTCTCCACTTCACGAATGATTGGCATGAAGAGGTCCGTTTCAAAGTTGGTCTTAGCACCTTGGATAACAGCTACCAAACGCTCCAAACCTGCACCCGTATCGATGTTCTTGTGTGGCAATTCCTTGTACTCGCTACGAGGGACTGCTGGGTCTGCGTTAAATTGTGACAATACGATATTCCAGATCTCGATATAACGGTCGTTTTCAATATCTTCTGCAAGAAGGCGAATACCGATGTTTTCTGGGTCAAAGGCTTCCCCACGGTCAAAGAAGATTTCTGTATCTGGTCCAGAAGGCCCAGCACCGATTTCCCAGAAGTTATCTTCGATTGGGATTAAGTGACTTGGGTCCACGCCCACTTCAATCCAGCGGTTATAAGAATCCTTATCGTCTGGATAGTAGGTCATGTACAGTTTTTCAGCAGGAAAATCAAACCATTCTGGGCTGGTCAAAAGCTCATAAGCCCAAGTGATGGCTTCGTCACGGAAGTAATCCCCGATAGAGAAGTTCCCCAACATTTCAAACATAGTATGGTGGCGAGCCGTTTTTCCGACATTTTCGATGTCATTGGTACGGATAGCTTTTTGCGCATTGGTAATACGTGGGTTTTCAGGGATAATGGTTCCGTCAAAGTATTTCTTAAGGGTTGCTACCCCAGAGTTGATCCACAAAAGAGTTGGGTCATTTACAGGAACCAAGCTGACTGATGGTTCTACAGAGTGGCCTTTGCTTGCCCAGAAATCTAGCCACATTTGGCGTACTTGAGCACTAGATAGTTGTTTCATAATATCTCCTTATTACTTGTTTAATTTGATTGGCTTTCCAGCATTTCCACATAGTCAATCGCGACACAGAGGGAAATGACTAGGTCTGCATAAGAGTCTTCATAGACGGTTACAGTGTAGGTTGAGGTCAAATGGAAAATTTCTTTCCGAATCTCAGCAATAAGCTGATCACGATCATCTAGTAATTTGAAATTCAAATCCCAGATATTGCCTTCAATACGAAGACCGAGGTTGTCAAATTCATACTTATCTCTGAAGAAAGTAAACTTCTTACGAATGGCGAAATTGGAACCGTTTCGTAGCTGAATGTTAAAGCGAGGAAGTAAGGTGAAAAATTCTTTACTGATTTCACTGATCTGCTCACCATAGGCGTCATAGATGGTAAAGGTCTTAGGAATTTGGAAGAAAGAGCCCTCCACCTGATAGTTCACTACTCCTCTGTCATCCTTGATATCAAAACGTTCGCCTCCAAGACGAAATTTTTGTTTCACGAGAAATGTCTTCATAAACACCTCCAAAAATCAAAAGACAAGTTCACATCACGAAGGGCGAAAAACCGCGGTACCACCTTCATTCAATGAACTTGTCATTCTCTTAATCTTATGCAATTGTCTGATTGAGTAGCATGACTTCCTAGCTTAGATGGCTCGCAGCACCGCCATTTCTCTGGACTAAGATGACTGAAAATCAATTCTCAACTTTCTTATTATATCGTTTTTTGGGTTCTGCGTCAACTAGGAAAGCTGACAAGAAAGCATATCTCCTACTTCCGGTACATTTTAAACTGTAGGAAGAGGTCACTGTATTTTCCTGTCCATTTATGGTCAAACTTTTCATAAACTTCTAGGTGTTTCATGGTATCAGCGTCTGGATAGAAGGATTTGTCCTCACGAGTCTCCTCTGGGAGCATTTCCTTGGCTGGCAGGTTTGGTGTTGAGTAGCCCACATACTCAGCATTTTTCAGAGCATTTTCGGGTTTCAACATAAAGTTGATAAAGGCATAGGCGGCATCTTGGTTTTTCACGGTTTTTGGAATGACCATGTTATCAAACCAGAGATTGCTAGCCTCAGTCGGAACGACATACTTGAGGTTAGGATTTTTCTCCAACATCTGGCTGGCTTCCCCAGAGAAAGTCACACCGATAGCAGCATTGTTCTGAATCATGTAGCCCTTCATCTCGTCTGCCACAATGGCCTTGATATTTGGAGTCAATTTGTAGAGCTTATCCACTGTCTCTTCCAACTGCTGAGGATCCTTGGAGTTGAGACTGTAACCGAGTGAGTTAAGCCCGAGTCCCAGCACCTCACGCGCCCCATCAAAGAGCATGATGGAATCCTTGTATTCTGGTTTCCAGAGGTCATCCCAATGCTCAGGCGCCTCATCTACCATGGTTTCATTGTAAACAATTCCCAAGGTTCCCCAGAAGTACGGGATGGAGAATTTATTGCCCGGGTCAAAAGACTGGTTGAGGAACTCTGGTCCGATATTTTCGATTCCTTCAATTTTTGAATAATCGAGTGGTACCAAGAGGTCTTCGTCCTTCATCTTGTTGATCATGTATTCACTCGGGATAGCAATGTCGTAGGTCGTTCCACCCTGCTTGATCTTGGTATACATGGCTTCATTGGAGTCAAAGGTCTCGTACTGTACTTGGATTCCTGTTTCTTCTGTGAATTTCTCCAAGAGTTCTGGATCGATATAGTCCCCCCAGTTGTAGATAACCAATTTCTGACTATCTCGGCTATTGATTTTACTGTCTAGATGAGTCGCAATTCCCCACAAGACAAGGATAATTGCTGCAATTCCTGCTAAAAATGAATAGAGTTTTTTCATGCTTGCTCCTCCTTCTCACGTGAGATAAAGTAATAGCCAACAACTAGGATAATACTAAAGAGAAAGACAAGGGCAGACAGGGCATTGATTTCTAGCGAAATTCCCTTACGAGCACGAGAATAAATCTCGACTGATAGGGTAGAAAAGCCATTTCCCGTCACAAAGAAGGTTACGGCAAAGTCGTCTAACGAATAGGTGAAGGCCATGAAATAACCTGCAATGATAGACGGAGTCAGGTAAGGAAGCATGATTTCCTTAAACATCTGAAATTGACTAGCTCCAAGGTCATAAGCCGCATGAATCATGTCATCATTCATCTCCTTGAGACGAGGCAAGACCATCAAGACCACGATAGGGATGGAAAAGGCCACGTGACTAGATAAAACCGTCAAAAAGCCAAGTGAAAACTTAAGCTGGGTAAAGAGAATCAAGAAGCTAGCACCAATCATAACGTCAGGCGCAACCATGAGGATATTATTGAGTGATAGAAAGGCTTCTTGGTATTTCTTACGAGACTGGTAGATATAGATAGCACCAAAAGTCCCGATAATGGTCGCAATCAAGGCAGATAGAAAGGCCAAGAAAAAGGTTTGGGTGAGGATCAACATGAGACGACCATCACCAAACATGGTTTTAAAATGGCTCAAGCTAAAGCCTGTAAAGCTGTTCATATCATCCCCTGCATTAAAGGCATAGCCAATCAAGTAAAAAATCGGCAAATAAAGGATGATAAAGACAAAGGCTAGGTAGAGATTGGCAAATTTTTTCATCGTTCTCTCCTTTCCTTGGTCACCCACATGGTGATGAACATGGTCAGGATGAGGATCACGCCGATGGTAGAACCCATACCGTAGTTGTCATTGGTTAGAAAGTTCTGCTCAATAGCCGTTCCCAGCGTGATAACGCGGTTCCCACCGATTAAACGTGTCAGCATGAAGAGACTCAAACTTGGGATAAAGACAGACTGAACCCCACTTCTCACCCCGTTCATAGACAGAGGGAAGATAACATGGCGGAAGGTCTCCCACTTGGTCGCACCGAGGTCATAGCTGGCATTGATGAGATTGTTATCCATGTCATCCAAGACATTGAAAATCGGCAAAATCATAAAGGGAAGCTCGATGTAGCTTGCGACAAAGATAAAGGAGAAATCGGTAAAGAGCAACTGTTGCGAACCGATTCCGATGAATTCCAAAAATTGATTAATAGAGCCATTTTGACCAAAAATCCCGATAAAGGCATAGGCCTTGAGGAGCAAATTGATCCAGGTTGGCAGAATGATCAGCATGAGCCAGAGTTGACGGTGCTTGAGACGGGTCAAAAAGAGGGCTGTTGGATAGCTGATGAGCAGTGTTACCAAGGTGACAATCCCTGCATAAAGCACAGAGTTGAAGCTCATTTTGAGATAGGTCAAGTTTTGTGACGCAAAGTAGGATTTGTAGTTTTCTAAACTAAACTGCCCTTCGATGTTGAAAAAGGATTGACCGAAAATCAAGACCAAGGGTGCGAGAACAAAGAGGGCGATCCAAAGCATGTAGGGCACTACAAAGAGTTTAGAGGTTGTTTTCTTCATCTCTTTCCTCCTCGATCGCGTTAATCAGACCTGCTTCTTGCTCTTCGATTTCTACGTACTCCTCGATACGAGCATCGAACTCTTCTTCGGTTTCGTTGAGACGCATGATGTGGATATCTTCTGGTTCAAAGTCCAGACCGATTTCCTCACCCACAATGGCCTTACGAGTCGAGTGGATCATCCATTCATTTCCAAGTTCGTCATAGGCAATAATCTCGTAGTGAACCCCACGGAAAAGCTGGGTATCAACCTTGACTTGGAGCTTGCCTTCTTCAGGAAGAGTGATGCGCAAGTCCTCTGGACGAATGACAACCTCAACAGGCTCATTTGGCTTCATCCCCCCGTCGACCGCTTCAAAGCGTTTGCCATTAAACTCGACCAAGTAGTCCTCAATCATGGTTCCTGGCAAGATGTTGGACTCACCGATAAATGTGGCAACAAAGTGGTTGATCGGCTCATCATAGATGTCGACAGGCGTTCCTGACTGAACAATCTCGCCATCATTCATAACGAAAATCCAGTCACTCATGGCAAGAGCTTCTTCCTGATCGTGAGTGACAAAGACAAAGGTAATTCCCAATCGTTGTTGCAGTTCACGCAGTTCGTACTGCATGTCTGTTCGCAATTTCAAGTCCAGCGCTGACAAGGGCTCATCCAACAAAACCACACGGGGTTGGTTGATGATAGCACGGGCAATGGCCACACGCTGACGTTGTCCTCCAGAGAGTTTACGAATGGAACGCTTCTCGTAACCTTCCAACTGAACCATCTTGAGAACTTCCGCTACGCGTTGTTCGATTTCTTTCTTGTCGATTTTACGCAAGCGGAGCGGAAAGGCAACATTTTCAAACACATTCATATGTGGAAACAAGGCATAGGATTGGAAGACCGTATGGACGTCTCGCTTGTTGGTTGGGATGTCGTTGATCCGTACCCCATCCAGCAAAATATCCCCTGTCGTCGCATCCAGTAAACCTGCAATGATGTTCAGGATGGTTGACTTTCCTGAACCAGATGCGCCCAAAAGAGTGTAAAATTTCCCTTCTTCCAACTCAAAGTTAATGTCTTTGAGAACCTTGGTGTTGCTGTCTTCAAAAACTTTAGAGACGTTTTTGAATTCAATAATTGGTTTTTTCAATTGTCATAAATTCCTTCTTTTTCATAAATTAACAGATCAGGGCTCTGTCAGGCCGCTACTACCTCGTGTAGGAGATTGAACTGCCTACATACATCTTCACTCACGATAGGCTTTCACCCCCTTTACAATGGTTATAGCAGCAACTTTTCTACCCCAACCTTATTCTTTCTCACCCAAGATTCGGACTTCTCTTTCAAGAGTGACACCTGAGTGTTCTTTGACTTTTTCGATAACAGATTGGATCAAGTCTTCATAGTCTTTGGCCGTTCCGTCAGCAACATTGATCATAAAACCGGCATGCTTTTCAGATACTTCCACACCACCAATACGATAGCCCTTCAAGCCAGCCTCTGAAATCAACTGTCCTGCAAAATGCCCAACTGGACGCTTAAAGACTGAACCACAAGATGGGTATTCTAATGGTTGTTTGAGTTCACGTAGGTGCGTCAAGCGGTCCATTTCTTGCTTGATAACCTGATGATTTCCAGGTGCAAGGGCAAATTTAGCTGACAAAACAACAGCCCCTGAATCCTGAATAGCTGAATGACGGTAACCAAAAGCCAAGTCCTTGACTGACAAGGTCTCGATTTCCCCTTCCTTGGTCAAAATTTGACAAGACTGCAAGATATGAGCAATCTCTCCTCCATAGGCACCCGCATTCATAAAGACAGCTCCACCGATGCTTCCAGGAATCCCACAAGCAAACTCAAAACCAGTCAAACTATGACGGAGAGCGATTCGTGTTGTTTCGATCAAGTTGGCTCCAGCTTCTGCTTCAATGGTATAGCCATCAACTGAAACGTTATTAAGCTTATCACACAAGATAACAAAACCACGGATTCCACCTTCACGAACGATGATATTGCTGGCATTTCCTAGCACCATCCAAGGAATATTCTCTTGATTGGCAAATTGGACGACACGGGCCATCTCATAGCGATTGCGTGGCAAAACTAGGTAATCCGCTCGACCTCCTACCTTGGTATAGGTATAGGTCTTCAAAGGTTCCTTAAAACGAATATCGATTCCTTCTAGGATTTCAAGCATTTTTTCTTTTACTGACATGTCACTCTTCCTTTTTCAAAATTCATTCCATTATACCATTTTTAGAGACATTTGACGACCATAAAAAGAGCTTGTTTTATCTTTACATAAAAAAAGAGGGCACCCCTCTTTTTATGATTTTTTCCAAAATGTAGATTTGGTTAGCCAGATAAAGACTAAAAGTTCCGCAAGAAGAATAAACTCAACTAGAAGCGGATTTGCAATCCATCCCACTTGAGATAAGGCTGGAGCTAAGTCAAACAAGGCATGCAAACCATAGGCAGCAAGGAGGTAGATCCATTTCTTTTGACGGACACTTTGATAGACCCAGATGGAGAGACCAATTTGCAGAACCAGAGCAAGCACACGCTCAACTCCTAGTAAATAAACCTGCCATACAGAAAGAGACTGAACCGTTTCGAGTGTAGTCTTTGGAAGGAGATTGGCTACATCAGTATTTGAAGACTGGATGAGTGAAAAGAGAATCAACAAACTGATCAAGCTTCCCATTCCGAGATAGAGCATCTCCAAGCCCCCATGTCCCAAACCATAAGCCAAAGCATCTCGATCTTCTAGCTTTCTCTTTTTCTCCAACCATTTAAAAAAGACAAGACGAGCTGTTTCCTCAAAGAGGGCTGCCATGGCAATCCCATAAAGGACGTATAAGAAAGGCTGCTCCTGCATGAGCGGAATGGTTCCATCCTTTTGCGGATGGAGTACCAGAAGGTGAACCATCTTCTCTAACACTTGAGAAGAAACAAAAAATGCGATTGCCCCCAAGCCCATCACTGCAAGAGAGATTTTAAACCGTTTTTTGGCATACCAAGTTCCACTTACTAGAATGAGAACCAAAGCGATCATGGTGAGGATAATATGTACTGTCATTTTTTTCTCCTATTCTGACTTATCAATATCTTTCTTCATCTCGTCAACGTTAAATTTGGCAAATAAATACTGGCGATCTTGGACTGGAAAACGTTGGTCCAACTGGTCGACTGCCCCAACCTCAATCATTCCTTCTTTGATAACAAAGTCCATCACATGCCCACCAAAAGTCAAATCATCTGAGATAAAATGCAAATGGTAGCCTGCAACACTCACCCCATGGAAAATCTCTGGTGTCCAAAATCCAACAATGGTTCCCGATACATTTTCACTGCTATATTCAGGTTGGTGAGTCGCGACATCAGCAAATTTGGTATCAGGTGTGGATTTAGGAATCATCCGCACATGCATTTGTGAAAATTCGCCATGAATCTTGATGGAACGAAAAAGATTTTCCCCATCATAGTAGGACTCAATTCGTTTTTCCAATTCCTTGTCCGTCATCTCAAAGCGCTGACGAAAAATCACTTCTGCCTGATGAGGAACCACTGCTGCATAGGGAATAAGAGCATCCGCTGCCACCTCGACGATTTCAGGCGTTTGACCAGATCCCTTTGCTTGATAAGCCTTGCCATCAAGGACGATCAATTCCCCGTCAATCGAATCCAAAGTTCCCAAACCAAGGTCACCATGTTCCAGCAATTCTCCCACTGTCATGGTTCCACCATAGAGACCTGCCATTAGGGCACCTAGAGTATTGTATTGAAATAATTTTACCGGTTCCTGCACTTTTCTATCCATTCTCTTTCTTATCTTCTTTTCAATGAATCATCATACTTTCTAAGTATACCACATTTGCTCCTAGTTGTGAAAGGGAGAAATGCTTTTCCCATTGCAAAGGAGGCAAAAAAAAGGTACAATGTAACAAAATCAACGGAGGTCTGGAATGAAGAAAGAAAGTAAATACCAAGCAGTCGTTTCCTTTCTAAAAAAGGGGATCGAATCAGGAAAATTTCCAACAGGTAGCCGACTTCCCTCCATCCGTCAACTGAGCCAAGACTTCCACTGTAGCAAGGACACTATCCAACGAGCCCTGCTGGAATTACGCCATGAACAATACCTCTATGCCAAACCCCAAAGTGGCTACTATGTTCTAGAACAAGGACAGCACCAAGACTTGGAAATCGAAGTCACTGATGAACATGCCAGTGCCTATGACGACTTCAGAATCTGCGTCAATGAAACCCTAATTGGAAGAGAAAACTATCTCTTCAACTACTATGACAACCAAGAAGGTCTTGAGGAACTGAGACAATCTGTCCATCAACTTCTTTTCAACCAAGCCCTCTACTGCAAACCCGACCAACTGGTTCTAACTTCTGGCACCCAGCAAGCTCTCTTTATCCTTTCTCAGATTGACTTCCCGAGCCAGAGAGCTGAGATTTTGGTCGAACAACCGACTTACCACCGGATGAACCGTCTCTTGGTCGCTCAAGGATTAGCCTACCAGACCATTGAACGCCGTATTGATGGCATTGACCTTGAAGAACTGGAACAACAGTTTAAATCTGGGAAAATCAAGTTTTTCTATACCATTCCTCGCTTCCACTATCCCCTAGGTCATTCCTATTCTGATCAGGAAAAGAAGGCTATTCTGGATCTAGCAAACCAGTATGGTGTATATATCGTCGAGGATGATTATCTAGGTGACTTAGACTCTAAAAAGGGACAAACCTTCCACTATCTGGATACTGAGGATCGGGTCATTTATATCAAGTCCTTCTCAACCAGTCTCTTTCCAGCCCTTCGTATTACCGCTCTCATTCTTCCAAATGCCCTAAAAGAGGCCTTTGTTTCCTACAAAAATATCCTGGACTATGACAGCAATCTCATCATGCAAAAGGCTCTTTCTCTTTACATTGATAGCCAGTTATTTGAAAAAAATCGACTGGCTCGCCTTACCCTTCAAGAGAACTATCAGGCTCAGATTAAGGAAGTACTTGAAAAAAACACCTGTCCCTTGCCCCACTATCCTCTACACGATGGGCTTTTGCTTGATTTGAGGCACTATCCTAAAATTGCCAGTTTGAAACACAGTTCACTCAAACTAGACTTTTTTGAGAAGGCTTATTTGGACACCTGCCCTTATCAGTTCGCCAAAGTCTCTCTTGAAAATCTAGAAGAGCTATTAGAATACATAAAAGCAGAATTGGATTAAAGTCCAACTCTGCTTTTTCTTATTGTTCAACTTCCGTTAGTTTCGCTGCTTTTTCTAGATAGGTTTGATAGGTTCCGTCATCTTTTAGTTTTTGGATAACCTTATCGACTACTGCTTTCAAGTCTGATTGATTCTTCTTGATAGCAACGGCATTGGCTTCGCCATCTTTCATCGTCAAGTTAACAGATGCAACGACAAGGTCTGAGTTTTTACCTGCGTAGCTAAGAGCAACTGGTTCATCCATATGAACAGCATCCACTTTTCCAGCCTGCAATTCATTCACGGCTTCACCCATATTGGTCAAGGATGTCAATTGGGCATTTGGCAATTGTTCCTTGACCATGGTTTCTGGAACAGTTCCCTTTTGAGCTGCGATATTGGCACTTGCGAGGCTTGAAAGATCCTTGTACTTGTCTAAATCGGCTTTTCTAACCAAGAAACTCATCTTATTTTCATAGTAAGGAATTGAAAAGTCAAAGACTTCCTTTCTCTCATCTGTAGCACTAATTCCTGCTATGGCTAAGTCAGCCTTTCCAGTTTGAAGGCTGGTCAATACATTGTCAAAACTCATACTTGAGATTTCAAGTTTAACCCCAAGCTCGTCCGCAATCGCTTGAGCCATATCAATATCTGCCCCAACCACTTGATTTTTACCATCTACCAAGGCTTGGAATTCAAACGGTGCATAGTCCGGGCTGGTCGCAACAACTAGCTTTCCTTTTTGTTTAATAGCGTCCACAGCAGACTGGGAACTATCTGTTCCTGACTGGCAAGCTACTAAAACCACACTGGCAAGCATGCTACAAACAACTAATATCCAATTCTTAAATTTCATAAATAAACGACCTTTCTGTTTTTCCTGAATAATTATAACTCTTTTAAAAATAGTTGTCAACCCTTTTAGAGATTTTGATTGTAAAACCATTCTTTTCATAAAAAAGAAGACTGATTTATTCTAACCAGCCTTTTCTTCTGTATATTTAAACCGTTTCTTATAGTTCGACAATCTTACCCGTTTCAAAGTAAACAACCCATTCACAGATATTTTTTGCGTAGTCTCCGATACGTTCCAAGAAAGAAATGACCTGGAAGTAATCACGGCCTGTAACGATAGCTTCAGGATTTTTCCTAATTTCTTCTGTAGCCAAATCTCGGATGCTATCAAAGTAATGGTTGATTTTTTCATCCATAGCCGCTACTTCGTAGGCTTGATCCACAGAACCGTTGAGATAGAGATCTAGAGCTGCTTCGACGAAGTTTTTCACGTCGCGTCCCATCTTTTTGATTTCTTCTTCAACAGAAGGGATACGTTGCTCCCCCTTCATACGAATGGTCGCCTCAGCGATAGACACTGCATGATCTCCCATGCGTTCCACGTCTGAAACTGCCTTGAGAACGGTCAAGACGGTACGAAGGTCTTGCGAAACAGGTTGTTGGAGGGCAATCATTTCAAATGATTTCTTTTCCAACTTCACTTCATATTCATTAATTTCTGCATCGTCTTCGATGACTTCTTTTGCCAAATCACGGTCATGCGTAACAAAGGCACGCACTGTACGATTGATCTGCGAGAGCACTTCTTGTCCCATAGCATAGAACTGGTTGTGCAATTTCTCTAAATCTTCTTCAAATTGAGATCGTAACATCATTCAACTCCTTATCCAAATTTTCCTGTAATATAATCTTCTGTTTCCTTGTTTTGCGGGTCTAGGAACATCTTCTTCGTATCGTTAAACTCGATCAAATCCCCATCTAGGAAAAATCCTGTTTTATCAGAGATACGTGAGGCTTGTTGCATCGAACGCGTTACCAAGAGCATGGTGTATTTATCCTTCAGACCATACAAGGTTTCCTCAATCTTACCTGCAGAAATAGGATCCAAAGCTGAAGTTGGTTCATCTAAGAGGATGATTTTGGGACTGGTTGCTAAGACACGAGCAACACAAACACGTTGTTGTTGTCCACCTGAGAGACCAATGGCCGAATCATGCAAACGATCCTTTACTTCATCCCAGATAGAAGCACGTTGCAAGGACTTTTCTACTGCTTCATCCAAAACATGTTTATCCTTAACCCCATTGATACGTAGCCCATAGACAACATTTTCGTAGATAGACATAGGGAAGGGATTTGGCTGTTGAAAGACCATACCGATTTCCTTACGCAATTCAACCGTATCAGTACGGGGACTGTAGATATTGTGACCATTATAGACCACTGATCCAGTTGTTGTCACCTCAGGATTTAGATCGCCCATGCGGTTGATGGCTTTGAGTAAGGTGGACTTTCCTGATCCAGAAGGACCAATCAAGGCTGTTATTTCCTTAGGTTGGAAAGAAAGGGAAACACTATTCAAGGCCTTCTTTTTATTATAATAAACGGACAGGTCTGACACCTGTAAAATCGCTTCTGACATACCGTTTCCTTTCTAACCAAAGTGTCCCGTTACATAGTCATTGGTTGACTGTAACTTAGCATTTTGGAAAATATTGGATGTCTTATCGTACTCAATCAAATCACCCAAGTAGAAAAATCCAGTGTAGTCACTTGCACGCGCAGCCTGCTGCATACTGTGGGTAACGATGATGATGGTAAAGTCCTTCTTCAATTCCAACATGGTTTCTTCCAGCTGGGCTGTCGCAATCGGATCCAAGGCTGACGCCGGTTCATCCATCAAGAGGATATCTGGCTTGACAGAGATGGCACGAGCGATACAGAGACGTTGCTGCTGACCTCCAGAAAGCATCAAGGCTGATTTGTGAAGGTCGTCTTTGACCTGATCCCAAAGGGCAGCCTGTCTTAGAGAGGTTTCTACAATTTCATCAAGGACTTTCTTATCCTTAACTCCTGCACGTTCATGAGCAAAAGTGATGTTGCGGTAAATAGACTTGGCAAAGGGATTTGGACGTTGGAAGACCATCCCGATATGCTTGCGCATCTCATAGACATTGATTTCTGGACGGTTGACGTCAATCCCTCGGTAGAGGATTTGACCTGTGACCTTGGCAATATCAATGGTATCATTCATCCGATTGAGACTGCGAAGATAAGTAGATTTCCCTGATCCAGAAGGACCAATCAAGGCTGTAATTTTATTTTTTTCAAATTGCATATCGATGCCCTTGATGGATTCATTTTTACCATAGTAAACATGTAAATCCTTAGTAGAGAGGGCCACTTTTTCTTCAGGGAAAGTGATGATATGCTTTTCATCCCAGTTATATTTTGACATGGCTTCTCCTTTAGGCAGCGGTTAATTTCTTGTGTAAATAGCTTCCGAGTTTGCGAGCTCCAAAGTTAAAAATCAAGATAAAGATGAGGAGCACGGCGGCAGAACCAGCAGATACAATGGTAGCATCAGGAATGGTTCCTTCACTGTTGACCTTCCAGATGTGGACAGCCAAGGTTTCTGCTTGTCGGAAGATTGAGATAGGGCTGGTAACACTGAGGATATTCCAGTTAGACCAGTCAAGGGCTGGAGCGGATTGTCCTGCAGTATAGATAAGAGCGGCGGCCTCACCAAAGATACGGCCAGATGCCAAGACAACACCCGTTACGATACCTGGAAGGGCTTCTGGAATGACGACATGGACCACCGTCTCCCAACGAGAAATTCCAAGGGCCAGACCAGCCTCACGTTGTGTATGGTGAACGTGTTTTAAACTGTCCTCAACATTTCGTGTCATCTGAGGAAGGTTAAAGACTGTCAAGGCCAAGGCACCTGAAATGATTGAAAATCCATACTCAAACTGGACTACAAAGATCAAGTAACCAAAGAGACCCACAACGACTGATGGTAGAGAAGACAAAATCTCAATACAGGTACGAATAAAATTGGTCACAGGTCCTTTTTTGGCATACTCAGCGAGGAAAACACCAGCTCCCATAGACAGGGGAACAGAAATGATCAAGGTAATGACCAAAAGGAAGAAGGAATTATAGAGCTGAATCCCGATACCCCCGCCTGCTTGATAAGAGGAGGATTTCCCAGTCAAGAAGGACCAAGAGATATGCGGTAACCCTCTCACCAAGATATAGAGAATCAAAGATGCCAAAATGGTCACGATGATACCCGCGATGGTATAGAGGACAGCTGTTGCAAGTTTATCTAATTTCTTAGCGTGCATAGTTTTTCTTTCCTCTTTCTTTCGTAATCAATTTAATCACACTGTTAAAGGCCAAACTCATCAAGAGCAATACCAAGGCCAGTGACCAGAGAACGTTATTATCAACCGTTCCCATGACGGTATTTCCGATACCCATAGTCAATACAGATGTCAAGGTCGCAGCTGGTGTTGTTAACGAGGTTGGGATAACTGCTGAGTTTCCGACAACCATCTGAATAGCAAGGGCTTCACCGAAGGCACGCGCCATCCCAAAGACCACTGCAGTGAAAATACCTGAACGTGCTGCTTTCAAGGTCACACGCCAGATGGTTTGCCAACGAGTGGCTCCCATAGCTAAACTAGCTTCACGGTAATGACGAGGAACAGCACGCAAGCTGTCTGTTGTCATAAAGGTTACAGTTGGTAGGATCATGACAAAGAGAACGAAAATCCCTGACAAGATCCCAAAACCAGTTCCACCAAAGACGCTACGAACAAAAGGCACCACAACTTGTAAACCGATAAATCCATAGACGACTGAAGGAATACCAACGAGGAGTTCAATGGCTGGTTGCAAGATTTTTGCACCCTTTGGTGAGACTTCGGTCATAAAGACTGCCGCACCAATAGCAAAGGGTGTTGCGATGAGAGCTGATAAAATCGTCACAATAAAGGAACCCAAAATCATTGGAAGGGCACCAAATTGTTTTCCTGAAGGATTCCAAGTTTGTCCAAAGAGGAAATCAAAGATGTTGACCCCATTAACAAAGAAGGTCGATAAGCCTTTTTGGGCTACAAAAATCAAAATCATCGCCACAATGATAACAATCAAAGAAAGGCAGGTGAAGGTCAAACCTTTACCGAACTTCTCAAGGCGAGAGTTCTTTGAAGGAGAGAGTAATTTTTTAGATAATTCTTCTTGATTCATTATTGACCTCCTTCTACTGCTGTAACGGTACCTGAAGCATCCTTTTGGACTTTCATTTCATTGATAGAGATATAGCCCATGCCCTTAACAATTCCATTTTGTGCTTCATCTGAGAGGACGAAATTCAGGAATTCAGCAGCTAACTCATTTGGCTGACCAAGTGTGTACATATGTTCATAAGACCACAAAGGCCAGTTGTTGGTCGTTACATTTTCAGATGTAGGTTCATACCCATTCAGTTTCATGCTTTTCACGGAGTCATCTACATAGGCAAAGGCTAGATAAGAAATGGCTCCAGGGGTTTGGGATACAATGGACTTGACCATCCCGTTAGAATCCTGTTCTTGGCTCTGCATTGCCGCTTGGCCATTCATAACCACCGTATCAAACGTCGCTCTTGAACCAGAACTTGCTGCTCGGTTGATGATTGAAATGGCCAGGTCTTTGCCCCCAACTTCTTTCCAGTTGGTCACTTCACCAGTAAAAATCTTGCGAAGTTGCTCGGTTGTGAGATTTTCAACATCCACTTCCTTGTTTACAATCACTGCAAGACCAGCCACTGCAACCTTGTGGTCTACTAGAGCTGAAGAATCGATTCCTTCTTTTTCCTCTGCAAAGACGTCAGAGTTCCCGATGTCAACTGCTCCAGACTGGACTTGAGATAGTCCTGTACCCGATCCTCCACCTTGAACATTGACTGTTTTTCCGATGTTTCTAGAACCAAATTCATCTGCTGCCGCTTCGACAAGAGGCTGAAGAGCAGTTGAACCAACGGCTGTCATGGATTCTCCACGATCAATCCAGCTAGAGCATCCTGCTAGAGAACCTGCCATCAAAAGAGCTGCAAGAGACATGACGAGCTTTTTTCTTTTTTTCACTGTTATTCTCCTTGAACATAATGATAAATGTTCTGATTTCTTCCGTTTGTCCTGATCATCCAATTATCATCAATGATTGCCCCTCTTCATTTTATCTAGTCATTCTTAGGAGCGGACAATTCCATCGTATAATATAAGTAATAATGAAAGACTATCAGAAAAAACTCATACTTCCACTATAACATAGAATAGGCTCTTTGACTAGCTTTTTCACCTGAATCTGAGCCCTTTTGGATAATAATTTTTCAAAACATTTCCCGTTACTTTGGCAAAGCCTAATCCGTTTCCTTGAACCACAACTTGATACCATCCATTTGGTAGAGCTTCAGACAATTGAACAGTCTCACCAGCCACATATTTTACAAAGTCCTCATCATTGATTTCGACCCTTTGTTTCACTTGGCTTGGTTTCAAGGCTAATCCCAGAGCAAAGCTTGGTTCGAATCGTTTCTTCTTAAACGTCCCCAGATGGAGCCCATTTCTGGCAATTTTGAGCTTCCCTAGATCAGGTAGCATCTCTGGCAAGAGATAGAGCTGATCTCCAAAAGTCTGCAAGATACCAGTTAGATTGACCTGTAAGTGTTTTTGGGCAAATTCTTGCCACAAGTCCAGCTGTTCACGACTGAGATTGCTCTTGCTAGCTTTGAATTTAGGTGCTGGATTTTGTCCCTTAAACTGTAAGTGTGCAACAAACTGGCCTTCTCCCTTGAAATGATGAGGATACATCCGCGCAGTTTCAGGAAGATCAATTCCTGCTACCATACCGTTCACATGCTCGACTGGAAGCAGTTCAAATTCATAAGTATCCAGCAACCAGTGGATGATTTCTTCATTTTCCTCAGGTGCCCAAGTACAGGTCGAATAAACCAGACGACCACCTTCAGCAAGCATGGTCACTGCATCTTCTAAAATTTCTCTTTGGAGACTAGCACATTGGCTAGGATAATCGGTACTCCAATAATCCATGGCATCGGGCTGCTTACGAAACATCCCTTCACCCGAGCAAGGGGCATCAAGTACAATCACATCAAAATAACCTTTAAAAACCTTGGCCAAGCGATCAGCAGATTCATTGGTTACAACAACATTTGTAGCTCCAAATCGCTCCATATTTTCCACTAAAATCTTAGACCGCTTGCTTGAAATTTCATTGGAAACAAGGACTCCTTGATTAGCCAGATAAGCTGCTAGTTGAGTGGATTTTCCACCTGGTGCTGCCGCCAAGTCCAAGACCTTCATGCCAGGAAGGGGCTGAGCTATCTGGGCCACCATTTGGGCTGCAGGCTCTTGCGAATAAACGAGACCTGTCACGTGCTCTGGTGACTTCCCTGAGACCTTACCATAGTGTCCCCAAGGTGTATGGAGAATAGCATCCGCAAACGACAACTGACTTTCTTTTAAGGGATTAACCCGAAAAGCCGATACTGCTTCCTGTTTAAAAGAGGCAAGAAAATCTCTTGCCTCATCTTCTAGTATCGCTTCATATTTTTCAACAAATCCTTTTGGAAATTGCATTTAGTTTTCTTTCCTTTCGTAGATATAAGACTGAATCTCTTCTTGCATCTCGATTGGCACCATCATGACAGGCTGACGCGTTTTAAAATCAGCGGGCTCACCTGATACTGTAAGAAGACGATAACCCAGACTTTCCCCTAAGATACTGGCCGCAGCGTAGTCCCATGGCTGTAGGTAGGTAATGTAAGTCAGAAGTCGACCTGATAAAACCTTGGAAAAACTAATGGCCGCACTACCGTAGACACGGACTCCCAACGCTGCTCGACCCAAATCACCCAAGCCCCACTCATTGGTTTCAAACATACTTGAGTTACCGGCAACTAAAAATTCTTGAAGAGGTTTCTTTTTAAAAGGCGGTAAGGGATCATTATTACGACAAGGAGGAAAGGCACCACCACCATGGTAACAATCGCCTTTCATGACATCATAGATGATGCCAAATTTGCCCACACCATCCTCAAAATAAGCCAACATAACGGCAAAATCTTCCTGCTGGGCGACAAAATTATTGGTACCGTCAATGGGATCAATCACCCAAACACAACCTTGACCGACTGCAGCACGCAGACAACCCTCTTCCGCGCAAATCAAGTCCTCAGGATAGGAGGACTTGATCCGATCAACCAAGAGTTGCTGGACCTCCTTGTCCAAACGTGTTACCAAGTCAGTAGGGGAAGACTTGCGCTCAACCTGCAAATCTTCTTTCATGTGAGCCAAAATGTAATCTGCAGCTTCTTGCACAATCTGTTTGGCAAATTCAAATTTAGTTTCCAAGAGAAATCTTCCCTTCTCTTTTTTCTTTTGCTAATTGAACCGCATGATAGAAGGAATAACCGCTAGCCGTTTCAAATTCGCGGCCTAGGCGCTTTTCTTCACTTTTGCTCGGAACGACTGACTTAAATTCCTTGTAAGACTCTAGCAGTTTTTTAGCTTCTACCTTATCTTCATAGGCGGCTTCAACATCATTAAAAAAAGAAAGCACTGAAGCAAGTTCTTCAGTGCTCCACGACAAATCTAGTGGGTAACTATACTGTTTGTTCATCTATCCTATACCAGCTCTCAATGTTGCTTCTTTCAATTCTTGCTTACGGTAACTACGAGGGAGAAAAGCACGAATCTCATCTTCATTAAAACCGATCTGCATGCGTTTGGTATCTATAATAATTGGGCGACGCAAAAGACTAGGATATTGCTCGATCAACTGAAGCAACTCCGATACCGAGATACTCTCTACATCAATATCTAATTTTTGGAAGATTTTTGAACGAGTTGAAATGATGTCATCAGTACCATTTTCGGTCAAGGAAAGAATATGTTGTAATTCTTTTCTTGTTAAAGGACTAGTCATAATATTATGCTCTTGAAAGGGCACTTTATGCGTCTCTAACCAAGCCTTTGCCTTACGACATGATGTACAACTCGGTGATAAAAATAGTGTAATCATGCTTTTCTCTTCTTTAATCTATACTTACTATTTCTATTATACAAAAAAATAAAGCGCTTGACTAGGTATTTTTAGAAAAAAAGCCTATTTTTTCATAGAAAATAGACTCTTTTCTGTAAAAATTACCTGTTTTACAAGTTTATCTTTAGGATAACCTAACAATAAATAGGGAGCAGAGTAACTTCTCTCGTTTTTTATTAAAAATACAAAATTTTTTCCACTATTTCCTTGAAGCTTTAACAAGAAGGAAACCAAACATTCCTTCATACAAAGCAAAGAAAAGTAAAAAGGCATGGAGAAAGAAAGTCTCTGGCAAAATCCAAATAACGGGATCCTTTGCTGGATCAAAAAGCCAGGTATCATCTCCGACGAAGAGAATCTGATGGAAAAGAGTAAAGAATTGCTCAAAACCAATCAACACTCCCACAAGCCCAACGACCAGAGGCAATAGCACTAAAGTCAGAATACTTTTACGATATAGGGGCAAAAAGCCTTTTTTCACAATCTTTCTAACAAAGAAATAGAAACTTGGAAGTGTCACTAGGGCAACTAGCTGAACCAAGTGGAAGAGATTCTTCACCACCGCAAAGTGGTGTAGACCAGCCGCTGACGAACGAAAATCTGGCATCTCTAAGACCTGACTAAAGGGATTGGTCAGGTAATTCATCAAGATATGAAAGTTGTACTGAATGGTTTCGGGCTTTAGATAGACTCGATTCGCTAAGTTCAGCCACTCAATTTCCAAAGGATAGAAAATCCATGCCAGATAAATAGTCAGTAGGATAGAAAGGGAGAGGAAAAAGAGCATACTTCCCCAAAAGGTCAGTTTAGTTTTCATCAAAATTCCACTCCGCAAGGCTAGACACCACATGAGTTGGTGCGATTGGCAGGTCCGCCACTTCTTCTGCTTTGGTAAAACCTGTCGTCACCAAGAGCGTTGGAATGCCATTGTCAATCCCTGCTCGGATATCTGTCAGGTAGTTGTCCCCAACCATGAGCAATTCTTCTCTTTTCAAGCCCAAGTGCTGAACTGCCTTATCCATAATGATAGCATTTGGTTTTCCGATATAAACTGGTTTTACCCGTGTTGCTACTTCAAGAAGTGTTACCAGTGAACCAGCTCCTGGCAAAAGACCACGTTCCGTCGGGATATTGAGGTCAGGGTTGGTTCCGATAAAGTGAGCCCCCTTTTGGATAGCTAGAGTTGCTGTGGCAAATTTTTCATAGTCAACTTGCCAGTCCAGTCCAACGACCACATAGGCAGGATTTTCCTTGTCTTCGACATAACCTGCCGCCTGGATAGCATCCTTGAGCCCTGCTTCACCAATGACATAGACTGTCTTTTCCAGTCCCAAGTCGTTCATATAGTCGATGGTTGCCAAAGTTGCTGTATAGACAGTTGATAGAGGGGTATTAATGTTAAAATTCTGAGCCAACATCTCTTGAACACTCTCAGGAGTACGAGTTGTATTATTGGTTACAAAGAGATAAGGAATTGCTCGCTTTTGTAACTCATGGACAAAAGCCTCTCCCGCTGGAATCCGGTCTTTCCCCTTGTAGATAGTTCCGTCTAAATCAATTAAATAACCTTTATAAGCCATATCGTCCTTTCTAATTGCCTTCAATTTCTTGCCAAGTAATCATGGCTTGGGCATTGATCTCGCCATCACTGATAATCTCATGCTTGCTTTCTAGTCCCTTGAGTTCATAAGCTGAAGCAATCATGCCACCTGGTCGCACTTCTTTGACATATTTGAGATTGATTTTCTTTGGAATATACTTGGTCAAAAAATCTGCTCCCATGACTTCAAAAATCCAATCCAAATATTTGCTATTATTGACATGACCATTCATATCCAAGTCGTAAAAACGAACATGGTAGTCTTTACTGATCGGATCTTCTAGATTTGCATACTTTGGCCCACGGATGAGTTTTTTATCAAACTCAGACTGGTAAGGCGCAACAATCTCCGGTTCGACAGCATGGACTTTACGACTGTCTCTGTCCATGAGAACAAAGGTTGCTACCATGCGAATGATTTCTTGACCTGCTTCATCATAGATAGTGAAACGGCGGTAGCAAAAGAGACGATTGTAAGTCAATGCTTCTGTTTCAATCGTAATCTCTTCAGCAAAGCGAGGCAAGCGAACCACGTCAATCGCATAGTCTGTAATAATCCAGACCAGATTGTAACGTTCTAACACATCCTTATCGCTAACTCCCAGTTCAATCGACTGCATACCTGACACTTGCAGGGACAGCAAAATTACATCTGGAAGTTTGATATGACCGTTCATGTCCGCCATATCAAAAGGAATTTTCATTTTCATTTGATAAGTTAAGCCCATTGTTCTACTCCAAAATAAATCGTTCTGCTACAGTGTCTCCCAAGAAGAGACCCCTCTTTGTCATTCGGACACGGTCACCATCGACCTGAATGAGTCCTTGTTGAACCAAGTCTCTGATGATTTCGCCATAAAGTCCATCAAAGGATCGTCCAAATTTTTCCTCAAATCGCGCCATGGAAACCCCGGATTTTTTCCGGAGGCCTAGGAACATTTCTTCTTCCATCTGCTCCCTTTGACTCAGGTGTTCTTCTGTAATCCGAGCATTTCCTGCCTCTACCGCATTGAGATAGTGGCGGATAGGACCGTGGTTCTTATAACGAATTCCGTTCACATAACCTGAAGCACCCGCACCGATACCATAATACTCGGCATTGTCCCAGTACATGAGATTGTGGCGACTTTCAAATCCAGGTTTGGAGAAATTGGAAATCTCATAATGCTCAAAACCAGCTCGCTCAAGTTCTGCGATGATGTACTCAAACATCTCTGCTTCTAACTCTTCCTTGGGCAGGGGCAATTTCCCACGTCTCATGCGGTTCATAAAGACCGTATGATTCTCCAAAATCAAGCTATAAAGACTCATATGAGGAATATCAAGCGAGATAGCCTTAGCTACATTGTCTTTGACCTGAGCCATCGTTTGACCAGGAAGAGCGTAGATTAGATCGATGGAAATATTGTCAAAACCAGCCAGTTTGAGGCGATCGATATTCTCATAAATATCCTTTTCCAAATGACTGCGCCCAATTTTTTTCAGCATTTTGTCATCAAAAGTCTGCACACCTAAGGAAACACGATTGACTGGCGACTGTTTCAAAACCGCAATCTTATCCGCGTCCAAATCGCCTGGATTGGCCTCAATGGTTAACTCTTCCAAAACTGACAAGTCCAAGTTTTTAGTCAAGCCATCCAAGAGCACCTCTAATTGCGGAGCTGACAAAGCCGTTGGCGTCCCACCTCCAATGTAGAGGGTTCGTAACTTTTGGATATCATAAGAACGAAACTCTTCTAGCAGATGCTCCAGGTAACTATCTACTGGTTGATTCTTGATAAAAACTTTTGAAAAGTCACAATAATAACAAATCTGTGTGCAAAAGGGAATATGCACATAGGCGGACGTTGGTTTTTTCTGCATAGTATTTATTATACCACAAAGACAGGCTTGCAGATAAAAATCACCATCTCCAAAAATCAGAGATGGTGATACATTATACTTCAGTAATATCGATGATGATTTCTTCTTGATCTTCAGCAACGTCTGGAGTTGTTGACTGTTCTTGCCATTGCTCCTTGAGATTGTTAAAGGTTTCTTTTGACGCTTCTGTCGCTTGTCGAGCACAGGTCTTGGCTTGATCAATGACACTATCAAAAGTGATTTCACCAGATTCTACTTGTTCCTTTGTTTTCAGCACAAAGTCCGTTGCCTGTTCCTTCACTTCTGTTAGTTTTTCACAAACCTGCTCTCTAGCATATTCTGGATCTTCTCTCAAATCATCTAGAAAATCCTGAGCTTGACTACAAACTTGCTTACCCTTGTCACTCGTCAAAAACAAAGCAAGAGCTGCACCTGAAATTGTTCCTAAAAGGATAGAGGATAGTTTTCCCATAAGATTTCTCCTTTTTTATTTTTTGAAAAATTTACTTGCGACACGAAGAGCGGATAAGCCTGCACCTGTTTTAATGGTCTTTGAACCAGCAGATGAAGCTTTTTTGCCTAAAACACGCGCATGTTGGTTGAGATCAGATACTGACTCTGACAAGTCAGCCACTGCCGTAAAGAGTGGATCAATCGTCGCAACTTTGATATTGATATCGTCTGCTAACACATTGAGCTTAACCAGTAATTCATTGGTCTGATGCAAGGTAACGTTCACATCTGAGCTCAACGTTTTGATGGTTTTCTCTGTCTCATCAATCATACGACCAGCTTTTTGAATCGTGATTGTCAAATAGACTAAACAGACAATCAAAGCAATCGCAACAAGAATATATGCAACTTCTAACATTTATTTTTCCTCCTCTGTATGATAGAAAGGGGCTTTCTTTCGATTTTGATAAAGTATGATAAAAATACCGAGTCCGATAAGGATAACTGATAACCATTGGGAAACTCGCATACCAAAGAACATGAGACTATCCGTCCGCATCCCTTCGATGATCATACGACCAAAGCCATACCAAATCAAGTAGAAAGCAGTGATATGACCACGTCTGATTCCCTTTAATTTTCGTCTAAAAATCAAAATCAAAGCAAAACCAATCAGATTCCAAACCGACTCATATAAGAAGGTCGGCTGACGGTAGCTACCATCAATGTACATCTGGTCACGAATGAAGCCTGGCAAATAATCTAAACTATCCACCGCTGCACCATAAGCTTCTTGGTTAAAGAAATTTCCCCAGCGCCCTAAACTCTGGGCAACCATGACACTCGGTGCTGCAATATCTAAGAAATCCCAAGTATTAATCAGCTTTCTATCTGCAAAGATATAAAGGACAATAGCGCCCGCTATCAAACCTCCATAAATGGCCAAACCACCATTCCAAATGGCGATGATTTCACCTGGATTTTGCAGATAATAATCTAAGCGAAAGAGTACGTAGTATAGTCTAGCACCTAAAATAGCTACTGGAAAAGCAATCAGGATAAAATCCAAAATATCATCTGATAGAATTTTCTTTTTAGGAGCTTCTTTCATGGCAAGATAAACTGCCAGAACCAAACCAGCTACAATACACAAAGCATACCAACGAATAGCAAAGGGACCAATTTCAAATGCGACTGGATTAATCATGTTTCACCTCATTTTGAGCGATTAGATTTGTCAAGCGTTCTTCAAATAAACGTGTCGCATCAAAGCCCATTTCTTTAGCACGGTAGTTCATGGCAGCCGCCTCAATGACAACGGAGATATTTCGTCCTGTTTTTACTGGGATGCGGATACGCGGAATCGTTACACCAGAAACTTCGAGTTCTTCGGCATTGTTTCCTAGACGGTCAAAGGTCTTATGCGTATCATAATTTTCCAAATAAACTGCTAGCTGAACTTGTGAAGAATCTTTTACAGCACTTGCACCATAGAGACTCATGATATCGATAATCCCAACTCCACGAATCTCAAGTAAATGCTTCAAGATTTCAGCAGGTTCGCCCCAAAGAGTCATCTCATCCTTAGAATAAATATCTACACGATCGTCTGCTACTAGACGGTGTCCACGCTTCACAAGTTCAAGACCTGTCTCGCTCTTACCGATACCACTATCCCCTTGGATCAAGACACCCATGCCATAGATATCCATCAAGACACCATGCACGCTAGTACGTTTAGCCAAACGGGAATCAAGGTAGCTAGAAAGTTCTCCAGATAAACGACTGGTTGCTGTTCGACTGGTTAAAATCGCAATCTTACATTCTCTAGCAGCCCTCAACATTTCCTCTGGCACTACCAGACCACGAGCCACGATAACCGCAGGTGTTTCAGGTAGAAACATTTTCTTCAAAACTTGATAACGGTTCTGGGCAGGCATGGCAACTAAATAGGACCACTCCTTCATCCCTAACAGCTGAATCCGTTCTGGTGTATAGTAATCAAAATAGCCCGTCATTTCAAGACCAGGTCTCATAATGTCTGCAGTATTGATTTCTTTTTCAAGTAATTCGCCTTCACCATAGACAATATCTAGTCTGAGTTTTTCAATGACATCTCTTACTAAAACCGACATAATTTCCTCCTTCAATCGAGTTCTCCCTACTATTATATCAGATTGTAGGTGGAAGTTTCCTTTTTTTGCAGGATTTACAGTATTTATTTGATGTAGCTTGGGAAAAGATTTGACTAGGAAGTCTTTTCGTACTCCTTCAAATTAATCGAGACAAATCTACTGCAAATTGGTCAACATCTATCACCAAATCCCTTCCAGATTTTTCTAAGTAAATTCTTGGAAGACCTTTTGTTAATATTCTGTTTGCGTCAGCCATATCTTGAGGATAGGTATAGAACTGTTGACCTTGTGGAAACTGATTTTGGACTTGCCATTCTTCAAACTCCTTCAAAAAAGTCTTATGAGATGGCATACTGACTTCTTCAAACAAGGAATGGTCAAAAAATCGTACCAATCGATATAGACCATGAATCTCATCCGCAAAGCACTTATCAATCTTTTCATAAGGATAACCTCGTCTCTGATAAGCTTGGCATAAGTTTTGTAAGGACTCACTTAATGCAACTGCATCTTTTCTTGCCAAACTTATAAAATACCGAACAGAAAATTCTTCCATGCCAGTTCGTTTTTTCTTCCCTAAAAACTGTTGTGCACGCAAGAGAGACTCGGATAATCTTTCTTCATCTTGATAATAAAGAGCGTATAAAAGATTCATCACATTTTCTGGATAATAGGTTCCTTTCAACAAGGGTAAATCTTTGGGGATGAATGATGGAATGGCTGAAAAATCGTTACAAGCAAAAGAGGTAAACAAGCCTTTCAAAATTCCATCTGTGTAGATAGTTCCACTTGCCAACAAACCGCCTCTCAGCAGCTCGGTTCTTCCTGTTTGCCATAGAGCGTTGTTTAACTGCTTATAATCCCCATCTAAAAACGCCGCATAATAGGCAAAATATTGAATATCATCTAGCAATAAGCTACTGTACAATTTTACTCTTATAACCTTGTCAGACAATACTTTTGAATCGGTCAAATACTTTTCAAAAATTCTTTGGTTTGACTCTTCAAATTCCTTCCAATCTATCGGATCAGCACAATAACCCCAATCTTCAAAGTAATTTTCACGCATCTTTTGATATTCTTTTATATATTCTCTCATAAGAATTTGTTCCTCTAAATACTATGCAAAAAAAGACTAGACAAGTCTAGCCTTTTATTTCAAATTAGAATTTTTTACGTTTACGAGCTGCTTCTGATTTACGTTTACGTTTTACAGAAGGTTTTTCATAGAATTCACGTTTGCGTGTTTCTTGAAGAGTACCAGCTTTAGTAACCGCACGTTTGAAACGACGAAGTGCATCGTCAAGAGATTCATTCTTACGTACTACTGTTTTAGACATTTTTTTCACTCCCTTCAAGTTCAAGATCTATTCCATTTTACACGCAAAATGAATATTTGTCAAGGGAAAACTGACATAAACTTATATTATCTTCCCTTTTCTTTTTAAAAGGGACAACGTATTAGAATAGATGTCATAATAGCGAAAAAAATTATTTTAATCCTGTTCAGAAACAACTTTTATTTCTTTATCATTTACAATAACAGCTTGTGAATTGTTCATTCGCAATAAGTCGAGCTGATTTTTATAGGTTTCAAAGGTCTTCTTGCTACTATCAGTAAAAGGCTCCTCACCATAATGTGGAAGGATGTAAAACTCCACTTCATTCAATCCCGTTGTATCCGATAACTCTTTCGCTACCGTCTTGTCATCCATGAGCTTATTGTAGTCAACATCCTTGGCGGTAATGATAGCCCCTGCTGATTCTCCCACATAGATCATCCCATCTCTTATTTGTTCTTTGATAAGAGATAGGAGTTGCTTTTTCTTTAATTCTTGCAATAAATAAAAGGTATTCCCGCCAGAGATATAAAGAATTTTGCTTTGGAAAATCTTTGCCTGTACAGTTTCTCGATCACAAGAAGCAATATCTAGAACCTCTATCTCAAATCCTAAATCTTTGAATGTTTGCTGAGCCTCATCGATATAGTCAGTATAATCCTCTTTGTTCCCAGCGGTAGGAATAAATAAAACCTTGTTTTCTAGATTCTTTTCCTTTGCATAATCGCTAAAAAGCTTTTTGACACCAGCAAAGTATGAACATAAAAATAATTGTTTCATGACTGTACCTCCATTAATGTTTAACAATTTTATAAAGGATCCACGATCCCTTTCTTTGACTAGTTATAAGCTCAAACCCTATTAACAACAAGAATCGTCTAAATGTTTTTTCGATTTGAACCTCTGGTAAAAAGTAAGACAACTTGTTATATTCACAAGCCAGTAAGAGCATCCCGTCTGATTTGAGTATCCTTCGAAGTTCCATAAAAGAAGCCTCTAGATCCTGCCAATGAAAATGAGTTTGAAAGGCTGTGATTAAATCAAAACTTTCATCAGAAAAGCCTGTCTCCCTAACGTCTCTTCGTTCAAAATTTAGATTAGTCATCTCTATCTGTTTGGCTTGAGCTATTGCTGCATCAGAAATATCAATTCCAGTTATAGTACTTTGCGGAAAAGTTTCTTTCAGTAGGATGGTTGAACGGCCATTCCCAACTCCTACATCTAAGATTGCAGGGTAAAATGTCCTATCCAGATGACGAATTGCCCATACAAACATGGGGAGATAGGCTCTATTCCACAATTTCATCATTCGTTTTCCTAGAAAGCCTGAAGGGTTCTTTGATTGCTGAATGAGACGAGAAAACAGTAACATTAAAAGTAAAAAACAAGTAAAACCAATTATATAGATCAAAGTCGAGCCTCCTCGTATAGCTATATTATACCACTTTAGTAAAATTGTGAATAATTGATGCAGAATAATTAAACGATTTTCAAACCAATTACCAAAAAGAGAGAACCAATTGGTTCTCTCTTTCTATTAGACTGATATCTTCTTAGATAGCAATGAATGTAATCATTTCAATCAAGTATCTAAAACAACTTACTAGATGACTTTCACCACTAATTATTCTTCCTCAGATTTTTTTCTTTGAGCTAGAGAAATTAATCCCATACCTGATAAAGCAGCCAATAGACCAGCTGTCAAGTGAGATGTCTCCTCAGAACCCGTATTTGGAAGAGTTTTAGTAGTTCTTTCTTCTGTAATACCTTGTTGTTCTGGATTTTCAACCACAGGAAGTTCTACTACTGTTGGAGCATAGAATCCTGAAATAATATTTCCATTGCGATCTTTACGGATCACTTTCACACCTTTAGCTTGTCCTACAAAGTCTGCCTCAGGGGTAAAGGTGACGGTGCCATCTGGTGAGATTACATAAGTTCCTTCACCTGGAACGACTTTTTCAGTTGTTCCATCTTCAAAGGTTGGCGGAACTGTCAGATCGACATCACCTGTAAAGTTTGGTTTACCAGTCTGAGTTTGACCTTTAAGACCTTCTGATGTCGCATCACTCACTCGTGTTTGTCCAAGGACAGTTGGTGTGTAATGAGCAGTAACTACATTTCCATACATATCCAAACGTTTCACAACCAATCCTTTAGCTGTACCAACAAAGTCTGGTTCTGGAGTAAAGGTAATCTTACCATCTTTATCAATTGTATAGCTTCCTTCACCCGGAACAACCATAGTCGTGCTACCATCCTCAAAGGTTGGTGGTACAGTCGAATCGATATGTCCTTCAAACACTGGTGTTGCCACTTGAGGTTGGCCTTTTGCTCCTGTAGAAGCCGTATCATGACCAGTAGATGGATCTACAACTGTCGGGCGATAGCTTGCAGTAACTGGAGTACCATTCTTATCCTTGCGGACAATCGTTACGCCTGTTCCCTTTCCTACAAAATTAGCTTCTGGAGTGAAGGTGACGATGCCATCTGGTGAAATTGCATAAGTTCCTTCACCTGGAATCACTTTTTCAGTTGATCCATCTTCAAATGTTGCTGCCACAGTTTCATCGATTGGAACTAATGGGTCGCCACCTTGGAAGGTTGGGGTGCCTGTTTGAACAAGACCCTTAATGTTAACTGAAGAAGTATCTTTACCAGTTGGTGTTACTTTCGTAAACTCTGGGCTGTAAGTCGCAGTGACTGGGGTGCCGTTCTTATCTACGCGTTTGACTGTGACTGGATCTGGGTTTCCAACAAACTGTTTGTCTGGAGTGAAAGTTACAGTTCCGTCTGGCGCAATCGTGTAAGTTCCTTGACCTGGAATAGTTTTCTCTTTGCTTCCATCTTCGAAGGTTGGCTCTACTGTTTCATCGATTGGAACCAGTGGATCACCACCTTGGAAGCTTGGAGTGCCCGTTTGTGGAACACCTTGAGGACCTGTACTTGTTGCACCGGTTCCTGTTGGGGTCACTTTCGTAAACTCTGGGCTGTAAGTCGCAGTGACTGGGGTGCCGTTCTTATCCACGCGTTTGACTGTGACTGGATCTGGGTTTCCAACAAACTGTTTGTCTGGAGTGAAAGTTACAGTTCCGTCTGGTGCAATCGTGTAAGTTCCTTGACCTGGAATAGATTTCTCTTTGCTTCCATCTTCGAAAGCTGGTTCAACTGTTTCATCAATTGGAACAAGTGGGTCGCCACCTTGGAAGCTTGGAGTGCCTGTTTGTGGAAGTCCTTGAGGACCTGTACTTGTTGCACCGGTTCCTGTTGGGGTCACTTTCGTAAACTCTGGACTATAGGTCGCAGTAACTGGAGTGCCATTCTTATCAACACGTTTGACTGTGACTGGATCTGGGTTTCCAACAAACTGTTTGTCTGGAGTGAAAGTTACAGTTCCGTCTGGCGCAATCGTATAAGTTCCTTGGCCTGGAATAGATTTCTCTTTGCTTCCATCTTCGAAGGTTGGCTCTACTGTTTCATCAATTGGAACCAGTGGATCGCCGCCTTGGAAGCTTGGAGTGCCCGTTTGTGGAACACCTTGAGGACCTGTACTTGTTGCACCAGTTCCTGTAGGTGTTACTTCTTTCACTACCGCTTGGTACTTGACAGTAACAGGAGTTCCGTTGGCATCCACACGAGTCAATTCAAGCTCTGGTGTTTCACCCTTGAACTGTTTATCAGGAGTGAAGGTCACCTTACCGTCTGCATCCACTTCGAACTTACCAACATTTGGCACTTCTTTAACAGTTGTACCATTGTCAAATAGTGGAGTTGAATCAGCTGGGAATGGAACTGAGTCATGACCTGGAGTGAAGGTCACTTTACCTTCTTGGACTTGACCTTGAAGTCCTTCTGTCTTATCACCTGTTCCAGTTGGAGTTACTTTCGTAAACTCTGGGCTGTAAGTCGCAGTAACTGGAGTGCCATTCTTATCCACACGTTTAACTGTAACTGGATCTGGGTTTCCAACAAACTGTTTATCTGGAGTGAAGGTCACTGTACCGTCTGGTGCAATCGTGTAAGTTCCTTGACCTGGAATAGATTTCTCTTTGCTTCCATCTTCGAAAGTTGGCTCTACTGTTTCATCGATTGGAACCAGTGGATCACCACCTTGGAAGGTTGGAGTGCCCGTTTGTGGAACACCTTGAGGACCTGTACTTGTTGCACCGGTTCCTGTTGGGGTTACTTTCGTAAACTCTGGACTGTAAGTCGCAGTGACTGGAGTGCCATTCTTATCCACACGTTTGACAGTGACTGGGTCTGGGTTCCCAACAAACTGTTTGTCTGGAGTGAAAGTTACAGTTCCATCTGGTGCAATCGTGTAAGTTCCTTGACCTGGAATAGATTTCTCTTTGCTTCCATCTTCGAAGGTTGGCTCTACTGTTTCATCGATTGGAACCAGTGGATCACCACCAGCAAACGTTGGAGTACCCGTTTGTGGAACACCCTGAGGACCTGTGCTGGTTGCGCCAGTTCCTGTAGGAGTGACCTTAGTCACGGTTGGTGTATATGTCGCAGTAACCTCTGTACCGTTCTTATCTACACGTTTCACTGTGACTGGAGTTGGTGTGCCAACATATTGTTTTTCTGGTGTAAAAGTAATAGAGCCATCTGGATTGATGCTGTATTCACCTACACCTGGAACTGTTTTCGTTGACTGTCCATCTTCGAAAGTCATTGGTTTCGTATCATCAATTGGAACCAATGGATTACCTTCTGTGAAGGTTGGGGTACCTTTTTGCGGTTGACCTTGGATACCATTTGAAGTGGCGTCTGTTGAAGTTGGTGTTACTTCTTTCACTACCGCTTGGTACTTGACAGTAACAGGAGTTCCGTTGGCATCCACACGAGTCAACTCAAGCTCTGGTGTTTCACCCTTGAACTGTTTATCAGGAGTGAAGGTCACCTTACCGTCTGCATCCACTTCGAACTTACCAACATTTGGCACTTCTTTCACAGTTGTACCATTGTCAAATAGCGGAGTTGAATCAGCTGGGAATGGAACTGAGTCATGGCCTGGAGTGAAGGTCACTTTACCTTCTTGGACTTGACCTTGAAGTCCTTCTGTCTTATCACCTGTTCCTGTTGGGGTCACTTTCGTAAACTCTGGACTGTAGGTCGCAGTAACTGGAGTGCCATTCTTATCCACGCGTTTAACCGTCACTGGGTCTGGTGTGCCTACAAACTGCTTGTCTGGAGTAAAGGTTACTGTTCCGTCTGGCGCAATTGTGTAAGTTCCTTGACCTGGAATAGACTTCTCTTTGCTTCCATCTGCGAAGGTTGGCTCGACTGTTTCATCAATTGGAACCAGTGGATCACCACCAGCAAACGTTGGAGTACCCGTTTGTGGAACACCCTGAGGACCTGTGCTGGTTGCGCCAGTTCCTGTAGGAGTGACCTTAGTCACGGTTGGTGTATATGTCGCAGTAACCTCTGTACCGTTCTTATCTACACGTTTCACTGTGACTGGAGTTGGTGTGCCAACATATTGTTTTTCTGGTGTAAAGGTAATAGAGCCATCTGGATTGATGCTGTATTCACCTACACCTGGAACTGTTTTCGTTGACTGTCCATCTTCGAAAGTCATTGGTTTCGTATCATCCAGTGGAACAGCTGGATCGCCTGCTGTAAAGGTTGGGGTACCTTTTTGCGGTTGACCTTGGATACCATTTGAAGTGGCGTCCGTTGAAGTTGGGGTTACCTTAGTCACTGTTGGAGTATAAGTCGCAGTGACTTCTGTACCGTTCTTATCCACGCGTTTAACCATTACTGGATCTGGTGTGCCAACGTACTTCTTATCTGGCGTAAAGGTGATAGAACCATCAGAATTGATGCTGTATTCACCTACACCCGAAACGGTCTTCGTTGACTGACCATCTTCGAAAGTCATTGGTTTTGTATCATCCAGTGGAACAGCTGGATCGCCTGCTGTAAAGGTTGGCTTACCACTTTGTGGCTGTCCTTGCAGACCAGTTGATGTATCATTTGTACTTGTTGGAGTGACTTTAGTCACTGTAGGTTGATATACTGCTTCGGCAGTAGAACCATTCTTATCTGTCACACGGAGGGTTGCAGGAGTTGGCGTTCCATAGAAATCAGGTGCTGGTTGGAAGCTAATATCCCCATTCGGTTGAACAGTATAAGTTCCTTGAAGTTTACCGCTAGCATCATGTACTGGTAAGCTGTTACCTTGTTGAACTTGTCCATCAACCACAAACTGTGGACCTTCTGGTGCAAATGGTACAGTCTCATTTTGTCCATTGATAGTTGCTTGACCAGGAGTAAAGGTAAGGTGGCTATCTTGTTTTTGACCCTGGAGTCCAGTAGTCTCTGCTCCTTGCCCTGTTGGAGTTGCAGCCTTAACATCCGCTTGATAGGTAGCTGTTACTTCTGTTCCGTTCTTATCTACACGCTTAACAGTTTCTGCAGTTGGACGTCCAGAGTAGCCAGGAACTGGTTGGAAAGTAACGCGACCTGTACTATCCACCTTATAAGTTCCAACGCCAGGAACCTCTTTCGTTGGCTGACCGTTGTCAAAAGTTGGTGCAATTGATTCATCAATTGGAATACGGTTATCACCTGGAGTGAAGACCAAGTTCCCAGATTGCTCTGCACCTTGAATACCTTCAGAACTTGCGTTTTGGGATGTTGGAACAACTCGGGTAACAGTTGGTTGATAAGTGGCAAAGTGATCATTACCACTTGCATCATTTACTTTTAATTTAATCGGATCAACAGTTCCTACAAATGATTTATTTGGGGTAAAGGTTACTCGACCCGTAGTTGGATCTAGGTTAAAGGTACCAACTTCTTTACCACCTGATGTTGCAGGAATACTAGTTCCTGAGATAGGTTCTCCGTTTCCATCCAAGAAAGTAGCAGGATTACTTGCAGATGGTTGAACCGGTGTGTTAGCTGGATTCCCATCAGTAAATAAAATATCTTTTACTTGCGGTAAACCTTGAGCATCAGTTGAACGATGTTCAGTAAAATCAACTACAGTAGGAACATAACGAGCATCCATAGAATTTAGAGGTTGGTTGACAACAGGCTCTGAATTATTTTTTGCAGTCCATTCTGTGCTTGCACCGTTGCTATCAAAGCGACGGATGTTAATACCTGATGTAGTCCCAACGTATCCAGCTTTCGGAACGAAGACAACATCAACATTGTCACCATTTGGCGTCACTTTGTAACGTCCTTCTGCGGTTGTATACCAACCTTCTGCATCTGCTGTTAATTCACGTCCGTTATTATCTAAAACGACAGGCGCCTTATTAGTATCAATGGTTGTTCTAGCATTCTCGTCTTCTTTAGAATAACCACGAGGTGTGAAGCGTAAGCTTGTTTGTTGTTGTTGATCGCGTAAGCCCTTTGTTTCCTTCTTCTCACCTTTTGGTGGATAAGTAAGGTTAACTTGTAAGTCTTCAACTTCACCACTAAAGGCTGTGCCAGTCGGTTTCTCGATATCACCTTGGTTCAAAGCAATACGAACACGCATTCCTAGCTTCTTAACGTTATCATCGTTCATAGGTGGGTGATTTCTAAAAGTAACGGTATAGTCGCCTTCATTTGTTACTTCTGTAAAATCACTAGCTTCATTCTCATCAAATTTACCGTTATTATTGAAATCAATCCAAGCTCGAACATAAGCTTTTTCATTTCCATTAGCTGAAGCATGGAAACGAAGCGAATAATCACCATCACGAAGACGATCTGCTTGGAATAACTCATGAGTCTTACCAACTAAGTCTGCTGGTAAAAGCTGATCAATCCCTTCATCAGCATGATCTGTACTATCATCATGGGTCCAATCATTACCTGACGTAGTATCAATATCAGCAGGTTTTCGACCAAGGTAAGGTTGTGGATTTTGTGCTCCCGTAGCAGCATTGTAACCAGAAATAGTATGAACTGCATTTCCATAACTTTCAGGAGCATCTCCAGTATCTACAACCATGAAACCAATCATAGCACCTTGCTGACCAGAAGATGCAATATAAATTCCAACTTCTGATGCTTCACGAGTCATCACAATTGGCACAGTATGGTCTTTAGAAGTGTTTGGACCAAATACTTGTGAGCCTAAGCCACCTGTTCTTTGATCAGGATTTGTAAATTTTGTCCAGTCAATCGTTGGAATCGTTGCATTGTCACCAATATACTGACCAAGTCGATTAGGATTCATTGGTGCGTAGGTATCTGTAATCACTTTACCTTGTGGTGACACACGTTTCCATTCAGCTAAATGTTCCCATCCTTTACCATTGGTCGTAAAGATAGCATATTCACCTGGGTTTGCTTCTTCTCCATCCGCCATAACCACTGTGGCCTTAACAGGCTTGTTTAGATATGTTGCTTCAACCTTAAACTTCACTCCATAACTTGCACCATTCTTAGGAACCTGCAATTGGGTTCTACGTCCATTAGTATCAATTCCCTGCTCACGAAGAGATGTCCATTGGTTCATAGGAGCACCAATGATTTTTGGTCGTGCAGAGTCGCCCTCTTTAACTTGGCGATTATAGTCTGCAGGTACATATCTAAACCAGGTGTTTTTAGCATCAGGATCATAACTATTTTCATAAGAAGTTCCTGCTACACGATCACGATAAATCTCAGTTGAGTGGAAAGGTTTTAGTTCCGTAACTGTTAATTTAACGACATATCCTGGAGAAATTTCCTTCTCATAAACACTACCTACTTTAAGAGAACCGTCAGTATCAAGTCCTTTAAATGCCTGACTATCACCAAAATCTAACCAGTTAATTTGCTTAACTAGATCTGCAGGGCGTTTCTTTTCAGAATCTGCTAAAGTTGGTTTTTCAATTGTGTTGTTAGGATCTCCATCACGTAAACCAGTAGGTGTAGCATCTCGACGTGCTCGGCGAGAACGTGTAGGTTGCGTAGCCTCCCTAGTCGCTACTGGTTGTTCTACAGCTCTTGAAGCACTTACAGCTTCTGAGCTAGCTTCAGTTGAAGCTGAATTGGCACTCTCTGCAGGCTTCATTTCCGTAGAAGCAACCGGCTTCTCAACTGAAGGTTGAGGCGTTTCAGAAACAACTGGCTGTTCATTCTTTGGTTTCTCAATAGACTCTGAAGCTGAGTTTGCAGGTTTACTATTCTCAGCGGATTGAGGAACCTCAGTAGCTGAAGCAACTACAGTAGTTGCAGGTTTTGGTGATGTTTCAGAGTTTGCTGGTGCTGTAGAAATTGCTGATGGTTCAGCAAGATCCGTTCGAGAAATCTCATTTTGGACACCAGAAGCGCTTGTTTCATCAGCGCTAACCTGAGACGTCACTCCCAATAGAACCAAGGTAGACAAGAGCACAGAGCAAACACCCACGTTTAGTTTCCGAATAGAAAACTTACGAAGGTGTGGATTAAATAATTCTTTTCCCATTAGAATCTCCTAAAATTATTTTTTAAGATATTATACATTATTTTAGAATCTCCTAAAATTATTTTTTAAGATATTATACATTATTTTTAATGATTTAGCTACTAAATTATCCTAGAATAATAACTTTTTTTCTATTAATAAATAAGCAAAGCTTTTAAATATTATCATATTAAGCGTTATTTATGTTTGTTTTTAGGAATATTTATATTAATGTTTTATCTTTCAAATAAATTATTTTACAAACTAAATTAACCTTTCTTAGAATATAATAAAAAATTCCTGCTATTAATAAAGAATCAAAAAAAACACTCACTCCAAAGAGCAAGTGGTTCGTGTAATTTTTATTTTTCAAGCAAGCTGAGCGCTTCTGCATCAGCGATAATAGTCACATCAGGGTGGTTTTGTAGACTACTTGCTGGGAGCTTCTCAGTCACTGGGCCAGACACTGTTCCAGCAATGGCTTCTGCTTTTGACTCACCGTAAGCAAAGAGAATAATTGACTTGGCATCCAAGATGTTTTTAATTCCCATTGAAATGGCTTGAGTTGGGACGTCTTCAATCTTGTCAAAGAAGCGAGCATTCGCTTCGATTGTAGACTGGTCAAGTTCTACTAGATGCGTTTGACTATCAAATGGAGTTCCTGGCTCGTTAAAGCCGATATGTCCATTGCGACCAATTCCCAAGATTTGTAAATCAACAGGATGATCAGCCAAAATTTGATTATAGCGTTCTACTTCTTCTTCAGCATTGTCCTTAACCCCACGAGGCAAGAAACTTTCTTTAAATGGTTTTTGGTTGAATAAGTTTTCTTGCATGAAGTAACGATAAGATTGTGGATTGTCCCCATCAAGCCCTACATACTCATCAAGGTTCACACTAGTCAGATTTGAAAAATCAAGGTCACTCTCAACGATTTCCTTGTAAAACTCAAGCGGGCTGCTTCCTGTCGCAAGTCCTAATGTTTGAGCACCATTGGCCAATTTTTCCTTCAAAATCTCATAAGCAACTTTTCCACCTTCGACTTGATTTTCAACTTTAATAACTTTCATTTTATATCCTCCATGTTTCTATATTTATTATATGGTATAGACCAATTTTTGTCAAGTGAAAACGATTTAATTTCTAAAAAAAGAGCACCCAAACTTGAAACGTGTTATAATGGATAGGATTAGAACTTAGAAAGAATGATGAAAAAATGAATACTGCTGATTTTGATTTCCACTTGCCTGAGGAATTGATTGCCCAAACGCCACTTGAAAAACGTGATGCGTCTAAACTCCTTATCGTTAATCGCGAGACGGGAGAAATTCAGGATAAACACTTCCACTCCATTATCGACATGCTGGAACCTGGTGATGCCCTTGTCATGAACGACACTCGCGTTCTCCCTGCCCGCCTCTATGGTCAAAAAGAGGAGACAGGAGGTCATGTGGAACTTCTCCTGCTCAAAAATACTGCAGGTGATGAGTGGGAGGTTCTGGCTAAACCTGCCAAACGCCTCAAGGTTGGTACTCGTGTCAACTTTGGCGATGGTCGCCTCAGCGCTGTTGTTACGGAAGAATTGACCCACGGGGGCCGCATTGTCCGCTTTGAATACCAAGGAATTTTCCTAGAAGTATTGGAAAGTCTGGGTGAAATGCCACTACCACCTTATATCCATGAAAAATTGGATGACCGTGAACGTTATCAAACGGTCTACGCTAAAGAGAGTGGCTCTGCTGCAGCACCGACTGCTGGTCTCCACTTTACTAAAGAACTGCTAGCAGAAATCCAAGCCAAGGGTGTTCATCTAGTCTATCTCACTCTTCACGTCGGACTCGGAACCTTTAGACCTGTCTCTGTTGACAATCTGGATGAACACGAAATGCACTCAGAATTCTACCAACTTTCTGAGGAAGCAGCTGCCACCCTTCGCTCTGTTAAGGAAAATGGAGGTCGCGTCATCGCTGTCGGAACCACTTCGATCCGCACACTGGAAACCATCGGTTCCAAGTTTAATGGGCAAATCCAAGCAGATTCTGGCTGGACCAATATCTTTATCAAACCAGGCTACGACTGGAAGGTTGTGGATGCTTTTTCAACCAACTTCCACCTACCCAAGTCAACTCTTGTTATGCTAGTTTCTGCTTTTGCCGGTCGTGACTTAGTCCTAGATGCCTATCACCATGCCATCCAAGAACACTACCGCTTCTTCAGTTTTGGAGATGCCATGTTTATCTATTAAGAAAATCCCTATTAGGAAACCTAATAGGGATTTTTCTAATTATTCTATACCAAACTTTGGATCTTTCAAACTCTGAACACTGGCATTGATAACTGCTCCGATAATCAAAATCTTTGCAATAAGAATAAACCAGAACATCATGACTACCACGATAATGGAACTGAAAAATCGGACATCAACCAGATGATTAACATAACTATTGACGTAGACAGAAAAGATATTCAATAAAAAGATAAGAGTTAGCAATACAAAGACACTTCCTGGTAAAACATAGCGGATTCGTGGTGCTTTTACTTTTGGAAGGAAGTAATAAATCATGACCAGAATGGCAAAGATCAAGGCATAGACCAGAGGGCCTGTAAAGTCTTGCAGGTAGGAAAATAGCGGACTGTCGGATTGCCAGTAAGTTTTGAGGAGGTTAAGCAACATACGACCAAACATACTCAAAAACAAGGCTAAGGCAAAAAGAATCTGCAAGCCAAAACTAACAAGTAGACTCATCAACTGATGGGAGATAATTCCTCGACTCTTAGTCACTCCATAGGCTTTGTTAAAGGCTTTTTGGAGGAAATCCATTGATTTCGAAAAGGTCCAGAGTGCAGATAAAACGGCAAAACTCAGCAAACCAGTTGATGGTTGAGTCAGAACTTCTCGGACAATCTTGGCGACCACATCATACACCGTATCAGGCAAAAATTCCTTGATCGTCAGTAAGAAATTTGAGACCGGAATCTGAAAATAAGGCAAAATATTGACCATTATCATTAGCAAAGGAAAGATAGAAATCAACCAATAGTAGGCAACCGCAACACTGGTCAACTCACTATCAGATGCTTGATAATAATGCAAAAAAGCTTTCAATAAGGGCCTGTCCATCAGCTCATTCCACCACTTTTTCATGTTCCATCCTCCGTCATTTTCTTCATCATCTAAGTTCTTCTGATTAAATCTAGCATATCATAAGGTAAGGTATTCGCAGCCTCTTTCAGAGAATAATTTTCTAAATTATTCACATTTTGTCGTAGTTTTTTGGCATACTTGGCTGTTATCAGTTTAGCTTCTTCGTATTCAAAGATTGCCTTACGTTCGAGATAGTAACCTCGTAGCATTTCATCGATATTGTTTGGCTTGATGCGATTGATAACCCGCTCAACAAAGGCACCACTTCCGATAATGGCCGTCTCGCGTAGACGAGACTCTTGCATAAAACTAATCAGAGAACTCTTGTAAACCCCCTTGAGGTTTTCCAAACTCTCGATAATCAGCTCTGTATTTTCCAAATACAACTCTGAAATCTGATCATAGTCAACTGCTAGTAGTTTACGAGATTCTTCATTCATCCAACTACGGAAAGTTTTGCCAAAGGTAAACATTTCATGGAGTAGAAAGCGCAGTATCCGTAAGGAAACTAGGAAGTAATAAGTCACTCTAGAAGCGAAATTCCGATTGATACTCTGCTCCATGTTTTTTAGGTAACGTTGGTAAACTCGATAACCACTCTCGCTGATTCTATTTTCTTCGTAGGCTTGCTCCAAACCGTCACTCTCAATACTCAAGATAAGAAGCTTGAGGGACTCCCAGTCCTCTTGGACTCTCTTATTTTCCAGACTAAGGATGAGGTTTTCAATCCGACCATGATAATTATCAATAGCTGCATAAAGAGGAAGTTTATTCTTGTGATGGTCCAGTTCTTTTTCTAATTCTGCAGCTACATCATTCAGAATCGCAATATGCATCAAATGATCCTTGCCTTCCTCTTGTTCCTCAGATAAGTGAGGGAGGACCAGTAAACCTGTTAGAAAGCTTAATAGTGTAACGCCGGCTACGAGAAAGAGCAACAGAGGATACTCCTGCTCCAAATGACTTGGTATGAGGAGAATAGTCGCGATAGATACTGTCCCTTTGACACCAGAGAAGGTCAAAAGAAGCATATCTTTCGTGTACTTATGAATTTTTTTCTTAAGTCGACGCGTCCTCACAAAGTAAAAACCAGCAATCATGACAAAGCGGATCGCAAAGAGTAAGAAGGTCAGAACGACAACTGAAAGCAGTAAAAGAAGGGGATTGTAGAGAGAATTAGACAAGATCGGCTCTGCTATCAACTCTAATTCCATTCCCAAGAGAACAAAGACTGATCCATTTAGCATAAAGGTCACGGTGTGCCAAACGGTCTCCGTCACGGTGTCTACCTGAGCCTCAAGGAGCGTAATTTTCTTAAAGCGACTGGCTTTCAAAATACCTGCAACCACTACTGCGATAATCCCTGAAACATGAAACTCTTCTGCGATGAAAAAGGTCATGAGCGGCAAACTTAGCTCTAGCAATAGTTCACTGGCTATATCTATCGCTCGTACACTCAGTAAAAAGCTATGCAAAAAACGATTGACCATAGCCGTCACAAAACCGACTACAAAACCACCAAGTATAGAAAGTGCTAGGGAAGTTCCAGCTTGGCTGAAAGAAAACGTTCCTGTTGTCCAAGCAGCAAGAGCCATCTGAAAGGCAACCAAACCAGAAGCGTCATTTAAGAGTCCTTCCCCTTTTAGGATATTAGAGACCCGTTTTGGAAAACGAAAACGTTCAGAAAGAGATGCGAAGGCAACCAAATCTGTTGGCCCAAGTGCCGCTCCAACTGCTAAACAGGCAGCCAAAGGAAGAGTCATCCAAAGGAAGTGAGCCATGCCCCCCAAGCTTAAGGTCGAGATAAAAATCACAGGAAAAATCAGAAAGACAACAATCCGCCAGTGCTTCAAAATGGACGTAATATCCGCTTCTTCTGCCTCCCGGAAAAGTAAGGGACCAATAACCATGGCCAGAAACAGCTCTGTATTGAGATGAAAGTCCGCATCGGGAACAAATAAGCCAATCCCAATCCCCAAAAGAATTTGTACAAGAGGAAGGGGCAAAAAAGGGAGAAGTTTATTGGTCGTGGTTGAAATGATTAAGACAAATAAAAATAGAATCAAGTAAATGAGTAATTCCACACAATTCCTCCTTAATCTTTTTTACAACAAGATTCAAAAATCTCCTTTTGCTCTTGGATTTTCTGATCAATCTTAGAACAGTCTTTGTGCTCAATTTTTTTCTGGCATCGTTCCATTTCAAGAGCCACTAGTTTTTTCTTAATTTTAAGCATTTTCTTGCTCATATGTGCTTCGTCGAGCACTCCGACTGCTCGCTCGTGAAGCGTTGACTCGACAAAATTTTGGCGCATTGCCTCAAGCTTCTCACGAAGGTATTGTTTATCCATGTCTATACCTTTCTAATTTTTCAATCATAACTAAAAACGGTGGATTGTTAACTTGGTTGAGAGTCCGATAAATGGCAGCAGTATACTCTTGTTGGTTCAACTGGCTAACAAACTCCAATACAGCATCCCTCTCAGTATCTCCTCCTTCATGACCATAGTAGATCATGATAGCAATCCGTCCCCCCTTGACAAGCAAATGACACAGCTTTTCTAATGCTTCGATAGTAGTCTGAGGTTGAGTGATGACGGATTTGTCAGCAGAAGGCAGATAACCCAGATTAAAAATCCCTGCCTTAGCTTCTGTCACAAACTGATCAAGTGTCTCATGACCTTGCAAGATTAACTGGGTATTTGTCATTCCAGCCTGATCCAAACGCTCTTGCGTCTTCTCCAAAGCCTGCTCCTGGATATCAAAGGCATAGACTTGCTTGGCTAGCTTGGCTAAAAATAGCGTATCGTGGCCATTACCCATAGTCGCATCCACTACGATATCCTCTTTTGTCACAACTTCCGCTAAAAAATCATGTGCCATCTCAAGTGGTCTTTTCATTTTTAAACTCCTGTTTTACAGCCTTGCATCCTTGCACACTTCCACGACGTCGCATCTCAGTTTCAATAGCATTTAGCACTTCCCATTTATTAAGGCTCCACATGGGACCTATCAACATATCTCTGGGTGCATCTCCTGTGATTCGATGGATGACGATATGCTTGGGAATGATTTCCAGTTGGTCACAAATGACCTTGACATACTCATCCTGACTCATCAGTTGCAAGCGTCCTTCGTGGTAATCTCGCTGCATACGCGTATTGGTCATAAGATGAAGCAAGTGCAGTTTAATTCCTTGAATATCATTATCCGTAACACAGCGACGGACATTTTCAACCATCATCTCATGGGTTTCCCCAGGAAGACCGTTGATCAGATGGGAAACAATCTCAATCTTGGGATATTTCCTCAAGCGTTTTACTGTTTCAACATACAATTCATAGGAATGGGCACGGTTAATCAAGTCAGAGGTTGCTTCATATGTAGTCTGTAAGCCCAATTCTACCGTCACATGCATGCGCTCCGATAACTCAGCCAAATATTCGATGGTTTCGTCTGGTAAACAGTCCGGACGCGTTCCGATATTAATTCCTACTACACCTGGTTCGTTGATGGCTTGTTCATAACGCTCCCTAATCACTTCCACCTTTTCATGGGTATTGGTAAAGTTTTGAAAATAAACCAGATACTTTTTAACATCCGGCCACTTGCGGTGCATAAAGTCGATTTCCTTATAAAATTGCTCACGGATAGGGGCATCTGGTGCTACGATGGCATCTCCAGAACCTGAAACCGTACAAAAGGTACACCCCCCATGAGCCACAGTTCCATCCCGATTGGGACAGTCAAATCCCGCATCAATAGGAACTTTGAAAGTCTTTTCTCCAAAAAGTTTTCGATAATAATCATTCAAGGTATTATAAGATTTCATAACTTTCATTATAACAAAAAACACCTACAATCTCAAAAGCCTGACTTTCCAACAAATTCCCTTGTTTCTCATTTCCTTTAGCGTTTTTTTATGATACAATATGGGTATGATTTTAATGAAAATAGCATCTATTTTATTATTGATATTAACCTTGGTGGTTTGCTTTATTGTCACCAAGCTTTTCGGACTTAGGAGAATAGGATTTAATTTCGCGGATCTAGCTTTTCCACTTTTGGTATTTGAGTACTACCTAATTACTGCTAAAGCCTTTACCCACAACTTTCTACCGCGACTTGGAGTCGCACTTTCTCTCCTAGCAATCCTCCTTGTAGTCTTTTTCCTTGTCAAAAAACGAAGTTTTTATTACCCTAAATTCATCAAGTTTTTCTGGAGAGCCGGTTTTCTCCTTACCTTAATCATCTACATTGCTATGGTTGTCGAATTGATGATGCTCCCATAAAAAACATTCCCTCAGACAGCTGTCTAAGGGAATGTTTTTATCTTCATAACTTGTTTTCTAAGCTCTACCAAGATACTTTTTTTATTTCCTAAATGTCAAGGCGTAGAATTTGCCATCCCAAAGAAGTTTCATTTCCTTTTCCTTAACTTCGCTTGGAACAGCATTCTCAATTTCACTCAAATCAACAGTAGCGTCTTTAAAATAATCCTTACTAAAATGATTTTTCTTATATTGCTGATCCACATAGTCAGCCGTCTCATCTGCAATTAAAATCTTAGTCCCTGGCTTCGCCACTCGTAGCATTTCCTGCATAGCCTTGGCCTTATCATTGAAAAAATTGATTCCGCCAATATGGTAGGCAATGTCAAAACTATTATCCGCAAAGGGGAGATCCTCCGCGCAAGCATGGAAAAGTTGCAGATTGGTCTTTTTAGCGCAAGATTTCTGGCATTTTTTTAGCATACTGATAGAAATATCTACCCCTACAAAGTCTAAACTTTTCAGGTCAATTGTCTCAGGAATATAACGGAGGTCTTGGCCAGTCCCGATAGAGACATAAAGAACAGATAAATTATCCTTCCATTCTATTTCCTCCATCAGATCCTTTCTCAACTTATCAATTGCCTTGCCGTGGAGAAGTGGTCCTATCCATTTCTCACTCATATCATACCAGCGAGCCATACGGTTGTACATGGTCATGTATTTAGCATTATCTCCAGATAAATAATCTGGATTAAGAGACAGATAGATAGCCCCATCTTTTTGAAAATTTTCCACCTCCAAACCTGACTTCAATTTATCTTGTAATCTTGTTTCAATCATATGTAGCATCTCCTTTTTTTATTTGTCACTTATTATAGAGGAATTCATCGCAAAAACAATAGCTTTTCAGTAAGTGGCAACTATCCACTTGTATCCGGTAGTAGAACCAGGGTCAGTTACAAAAAAACAAGTGCCAATTTCCATTGACACTTGTTTCTACTTTTAAACTGTGTTGCAAAATTTCGTGAAAGATACCGTTTAAAAAACTTAATCTTCTTTTTTGCGTCTTGCCAAGAATCCTGTTCCCAATCCAAGAAGGGCGATTCCAGCTACTAGAGCCACTTGGTTAGACTCGCTTCCTGTATTAGGCAATTCCCCACCTTTTTTAGGCTTACCTGGTTCATTTGGTTTGCCAGGTGTTGGTTTTTCAGGAGTGTGCGTATTTGTAATGTTGTAACCTTCTACTGAAGCTGTATAACCATCTGGAACATTCACTTCTTCAACAGTGTAGGCAATCTCCTTACCTTCTTGATAACGATCAAGACCTGTAAACTCATAAGTCCAGCCACTTGTTTCTGACACTGTAGCTGTCTGACCAGTTTCCTTACCATCTGCAAGAAGTTTTACGGTGATAGATGCTGGACGGATGCCATCTTTGTTATCTTCATCTTTCCAGATCTTCTTACCTTTTACAGATGTTTTCTCTGGAGTATGTTCGTTAGTAATGGTGTACTTACCATCCTTGTCTGAAGTGATGGTTGCTTTGTATTCTGTCATAGCAGTTTCTTTGACAGTGTACTTGATTTCCTTACCATTCTCATACTTAGGAAGTTTTTTAGATTCGAACTTCCAACCAGTTTTTTCTGAAACTTCAATTTCTTGAACAACCTTGTCGCCGTTAAGAATTTGAACTTTCACTTTATCTGAACGTTTGCCGTCTTGGTTGTTGTTATCATCCCAAACCTTAGCTCCTGAAAGAATTACTGTTTCTGGTGTGTAATTGTTTGTCACTACTTGACCAGTCACAGAGGCTTCATAGCCAGCTGGCACATCCACTTCCTTGATTGAGTAAGTGATTTCTTTACCAGCTTCGTATTGTGGAAGATTTGTGAAGGATGCTACCCAAGTGTTAGCGTCCGTCTTATCCTTAGCTGTCAAGGTTAATTTCTTACCTTCAACAGCTACTGGATCTGCATCTCCTACTTTTTTATAAAGTTGAACCGTTACGGACTCAGGACGTTTGCCGTCTTGGTTGTTCGCATCGTTCCATACTTTTGTTACCTTGTAGTCGATTGCTTTAGGAGCATATTTGTTTGTGATCGTAAAGTCTGTAATAGTTGATTCGTATTCGGCTACGGCTTCTTCTGTTACAGTGTATTTGATTTCTTTGCCATCTTTATATTTTGCTAATTTCGTGAATTCGACAGTCCAAGTTCCATCTGCGGCTGCTTGAACTTCTTTCGAATCATGTTTCTGACCATCTGCTAAAAGATTGATTGTAATCTTAGTTGGACGTTTGCCGTCTTGGTTATTAGCGTCATCCCAGTTCTTAGTTGCTTTTACATCAACTGTTTCTGGTGAATAGCTATTTGTGATGGCGAATCCAGATGCAGCATCACCAGTAATTTCAGAAGTGTAACCAGCAACAGTTACTTCTACTACCGTGTACTGGATAGGTGTTCCGCCTTTATCAGCATCAAGGTCTTTGAAGCTTCCAGCCCAACCATTTGCGGCATTGAGCTCAAGTGTCTTACCAGTATCTTGACCGTCTGCAAGCAATTTAACTGTGACAGAAGATGGGCGTTTACCATCTTGGTTGTTCTCGTCCTTCCATACTTTCTTCACAGGAACTTCCGTTTTTGCTGGAGTGTAAGTATTCTCGAAAGATTTTTCGTCATCGTAAGAAACAGTTGCTTCAAGTGCACCTTTGCCCTTATCTACTACAGTAACTGTAGCCGTGACAGTTTTAGTATCGTACTTGATGCTTGTATCACTGCCAGCTTTTTCAGCAATTTTAAAGGTATAAGTCCCTGCTTTGTCGAATTCCAATTCTGAGAAAGCAATGTTTCCGTCTTTGTCATTCTTCACAGTTTCTTTCACCTTACCATCTTGGTCTGTTAAAGTGAATTCAAACTCTTCAGCCTTCAACTCACGTCCTGTAAGTTTTTTATTAGCTTTAATCTTAACTTTAGCTTTGCTACGTTTATTTGTAACTGTTTTGATAGCTCCATCTTGTCCAACAGTCATCTCAAATGGAGTAGGATTCAACTCATATCCCTCAGGAGCCTCAATCTCGGTTACCGTAAAGTTCCCTTTCTTGATATCACTCTCTGAGTAAATAGATGACTCAGCAATTCCGTCATCATTTGTCGTTACAATTTCCTCTTTAGCCGTAGCTCCTACTGGAGGAGTAATCTTGAATTTTGCTCCTTTTAGACGGTCATGAGTCAGCTCGTCGACCTTGTAAAGAATGATACGGTAACCAGTTTCTAACTGAATTGTACCACCAGATGCAACGACTGAGTTTCCGATTTGCTTAACGACTGTCTTATTACTATAGTCGTCATATGTAAGAATCTGGTCATCACCCTTCATTTCAGCATTATTCTGAACTTTTGTTCCATCAGCTGGAGCACTTGTTTTATAATTAATTCGAAATGCTGCGGGTTTCCCGTTCTTAGCAACAATTGAAGAAGCATTGTTAATTGTTAAAGTAAAATCGGTATATGACTCATTCCAACTAACTTGGTAATCTTTACCAGCTTCTAAGACCACCTCATCTTTAAAGTAATAAGATTTATCGTACCAACCTGCCGTAACTTTAAATGTTTCTGGAATCATCTGCATCGGTGAGGCATTTGGATCAACCCAGTCATGAATTTCAATTTTGTTATAGGCAGCTTGTTTAGGATTGGCTCGGACATACCAACTGTGTAAATATTGTCCACTCTTATTTAGAGCACTAGATGTCCAATCCTCTTTGTAAATCAGACCATGATACTTACTAAAATTCGCACGTCCAATACCTTCAGAATAATCAGATGCTTCTCCTCTTTTTACCTTAATCTGGTGTGTAATTTCATTTATAGTTTCCGTTTTATCAAATCGAAGCGTCTCATTGCTTAGTTCATTTTTAGAACTAAAACCAACAAAGAATGTCCCTTTGACATTTTGAACTTGATAGCCACCTTTTTTCTCAAGGTAAGCTTTCAGATTCTTTAATGTGATGGTTACCTTACCACCATTACTATCCCCATTTGATACAATTTGAGTTTCCCCGATAACGAGATCCGTTTCTTTGTCTTTCAGGTCAAAACTATCATTTCTGACGGTTAACGGACTTGGGACGGTAAATGTAAAGGTGTCACCGTCCTCCAATTTGCCATCATAGGCACTCAAATCATAATCCACAGAGAACTTATAGTTTGAGTAGTCATGGTGTTCTGGAGAAAGGTTATAAATTCCATTTTCATCCGGACTTATAAATTTACCATTATCAACTTCCCAAATTCCGATATTACTGATAACATTCTTTAGCTCCTTCGCTTCTGCTGAATTGGGAGCAAGGATTATCCCTAGAACACATGCCAGAGAAGTTAGGATGGATAACCAAAATTTCTTGTTCTTCATTTTCTTCCTTTCTAAATAACCGAAAACATAAAACGACCAACTATGATTGTTAAAACTCAACAACATCTCCTTTCAAATTCATTAAAATGGATGAGGCGCATTGATGAAACTACATCACATTTACAGACGTTCTTACAGTATGCAATTGCAATTATTTATCATATTGGTTCTGTTTTTAATATAGAAACCTCCTTTAATTTTATTATAAAACAAAATTAACTTTTTTTGTAATAATATAAGGTTATTACCCTTTATAAAATATTGACACTGTGTAAAATTTTAACTTATATTTTTATTTTATCAACATAAAGCTTTCTCTCAAGAGACAGAACGCCTACAAAACTAGCTTACATTTATAAGAAGCACTTAAAATTAACATACGAAAACATTGCATTTATTTATAAGTTTGAATTATCTTAATATTTATTCCAACTACTTTATATAATTGCTAATCAAGTAGAATTATATAATATCCAACATTCTTTCTGAATATAATATAAATTTGGGATTTTTATTTGTCTTGAATTGAATACAAAAAGACCAGGTTTCCCTGGTCTTTCTGAGATACAATTAGAAGAAATACTTATTCATTCTAGTCTTCTTTTTTACCTTTAGTGGCCACTAGACCTGCACTCAAGCCAAGAAGAGCTAAACCTGCTGCTAGAGCTGCTTGACTTTCTGCACTTCCTGTATTTGGTAACTGTTCTTCTTGAACATGACTAGCTTCACTTGAAACAATTTCTTTTGTATCTGCTTTTTCTGATACTTGTGGTTTTGTAGATTCTTGAGGTACTGGTTTAGTTGTTTCACTAGCCGTACCAACTTCTACAATGCGATCTTGAGCCATGACTTTATCATAGCTTTCTTTTTCAATTCGCTTGCCATTTTCAACTTCGATCAAGTGAACACGGATACCTTTTTGACCTTCTTGGAGAACACGAGTTTGACCCGCTGGAAGCTGATCATTCTTTTGTTCCTGAACCTTGAAATCAATTGTTTCTTCTTCAATTACAAGTTCTGGTCTGTTAAGGACTAGGTTCTTCACTTCATCTTCTGGAAGGGAGGTTCCTGGTTTAGTTCCAACTTCTACTATACGATCTTGAGCAGCGACTTTATCGTAAGTTTCTTTAAGCTGACGTTTTCCATTTTCCACTTCAATCAAGTGAAGACGAATACCTTTTTGACCTTCTTGTAGGACACGAGTTTCTCCTAGGTACAACTTATCAGACTTACGCTCCTGAACCTTGAAGTCAATTGTTTCTTCTTTGACTATAAGTTCGGGTCTGTCGAGGACTAGGTTCTTCACTTCGTCTTCTGGAAGAGAGGTTCCTGGTTTTGTTCCGACCAAGACGATGCGGTCTGTCGGAGCCTCTACCACTTCACGGAGTTTTTCTTCCTTACTTCCATCAGGATTAATCGCTGTAAAGATACGTTCTTTACCAACTTTTCCTTCTTGTTCTACACGAGTTTCTCCTAGATACAGTGTTGAATCCTTTTTCTCAACTGTCTTATAGGCCAAATCTTTTTCAACAAATTCGAGTTTTGGAAGTTCCTCCTGTACAGCAGCAACAGTCTTCTCAGAAACTGGTTTTTCCTTAGTTAAGTGGATATGGTATTCCTTGACTTGTTTTCCACTTTCTGAAACAAGGCGAACAAGTACTGGAAGGCTATCGTCTCCGCTATCTACAACTGTTGAAGCTACTTGATTACTTTCTTCGACTGAGACTTTTGGACGTTGACCTTTATAGGTGATTTGGTAGTCTTGACGATCTTCAGCGAAGTCAGGAAGTTCTTTTCCATCTACAAGAATTTTTGATTGGGTACTTTCTTGAGACAATTCACTCGGTGCAAAGAAGGTCATCTCAATCATCGCAACACCGCTCTTGTCTGCTTTACGCTCCATACGCCATCTCATGGCTTTGGCTTTGACAGCTTTAAATGTTACGTTGATTTCATCACCAGCTGCGATGTCTTTATCCGCACGATAAGGCACAGCTTCCCAATTTTCTGGATTATTGAATGGATGAGCTGCATCGTAGGCTTGGTAGTTTGAATAGTAGGTAGGCACTTCAAAATCTGGGCCAATATAGCGTTCCAAAACGAGTTTAGATGGTGCATCTGTACCACTATCTGCAAAGAAGTGAAGTTTGGCTTGCGCTACAGTCCGTTCTACAATCTTACCATTTTCACGGAAGATCACACCTGCTGATACTTCTGGATTAGAAGATGGTGTTGGAGACCAGTTTGTCCAACGACGATTTTCTGAATGATTTCCGTCATTGAGATAGTCCACACGGTCATGGGAGTTTCTATCAATGTCGTTAGTGGCTGAAGCAAAGGCGCGGTTACTATTTTCATCATACTCTGGGTTATTTGAAAGAGCTTCGCCAAGTTTGTCTGTCACTCGTACAGTGAACTCAGCAACAAGATCACTACCAAGGACACGACCTCGAACGGTAAATTGACCTGCTTTTGTCAGCTTTTCTGCTGGAACTTCTTCCCATTCTACTGCCAAGTCTTTTGTTTCGTAACCGTCTTTACCTGTGAAATAAACAGGAACCTTAGTTGGCAATTCAAGTGGTTGCCCTACTTGTAGCAAGCGAGCTTGTTTGACCGCAGCAACTGGTTTACGAGAGAGCAAATCTTTATTGCTTGTAAAGTGTAGACGGTATTCTCCTAGGATGTCGCCATTTTCAGCTTTCGCGATAACACGAACTGGCTCACCTTCACGAACACTTGGAACGACGGTAGCGAGACCATTGTTGCTAACACTTGCTGTTACTGCAGGAACTTTTCCATCTACAGACTCAAGATAGTAGTCAGTCAAATCAGGGTTAAAGTTTGCTAAGTCTTTACCGTCAACTTGGATTCTTGTTTGTCCTTGTTTGGCTGCCGCAACTTGTTTCGCAAAAATTTGTACTTCTGTGATAGACGTTCCTTTCTTGCTATCAAGTCGAACCATACGAATGCGAACCGCATAGGTCTCAACTTTATCAAAGCTGAAATGATTCATTTCTCCAGCTTTTAATTGAGCTGGTGCTTTGAGATTGCTTACCTCTTTCCAGTTTGCAGGATCGTTAAAGGCATGGTTTTCCTCACCTACAAAGCTAGGGTTTTTAGGGGCTGTTGGAACGGTCTTACCGACATAATATTCAATCACATAAGACTTCGGTACGCCAACTCCGTGGTCTTCGTGGAATCCGACACTTAGATTATCAACTGAACGTTTGCTCAAAATACCTGAATCTCCGAATAGGACACCAACTGAAGCTTCTGGATTACTACGGTTCCAGTTTGTCCAACGGTTAGCTGGGCGGTCATTAAAGGAAATCAATTTATCGTTGACGTTTGAAACAGGATCAGTTGGATTTGAGTCTGAAGCAAAGGCAAGTGGCAATTCTGAACCGGTCCATTGGTCAGAAATATTTGCTCCCTTCTCAGTTTGAGCAGATACGCGAACATGAAGTTTAGTTGTTAATTGCGTACCTTCTAGGCGACCACTAACTGTAAAGACACCTTCCTTGGCGTATTGCTCTGGACGAATCGCATCCCAAGTAACCTTAGCTGATGAAACGTGACCATTTGAATCATAGGTACGAACGCTTTCTGGTAATTGTGGTGCTTCTGCGATTGGGGTCGTCACACTGACTTCTTCAACCGAAACAATACCTTCTACAGAGACTTTAGCACGCGCCTCAAGGTCAAGATCTTCAACTTTACCTAGAACTTCAAAGGTTTGATAGGAGTCAAGTTTTTCTTTCGGAATAGCTTGCCAAGTGACTTTATGAGTTTTAGGGAAACCTTTGTCATACTCAACTGTTACTGTTGCTGGAAGACTTGGTTCCTGATGCAAGTCTGTGACTACATTCACTGGACGAATAGATTGCGCAATCTTCTTCTCTGTGTTGGCTTGGATAGTGAGCTCAACTTGGCCTTTAGCTCCATCATATTCCGCTTTCAGAGTGACTGTTCCTGGCTTATGCAACTCAAGCATTCCTTTACGAACTGCGACTTCCCCTTCACCACTTGTAGAGAAGGTTACTTTATCAGCTGGTAAAACTGCTTGTGTTCCGTCTTGATAGTGAGCGAGTACAGACAATTTCACTGTTTGGTCTTCTTTAAGACCGTCAGCTTGCTCTACTTGTAGGCTCAAGTGGTCAATTTTCGGTGCTTCTTCAAGGAATTGAATTGCATAGGTTTGAAGAGGTCCACCATCTTTTGGTTGAACATAGATGCTTGCACGCATGCCGTTTGCTGCACTTGCTTGGACTACAGTAACATCCGCATTTTCAGCACTTGCTACAACTTCTGGCAAGGATGCACCGTAAGCAAGAGTGCGGTATTGCATTGGTTTTTGACTAGTAAGTCCTGTGACAGCTTCATCACCAACCGTTACAGTTGGTACTGCAGGTCCTGCAGCCTCACCTTCTTCTACTACAAGGGTAGCGTGAATAGTCTCACCACCCAGTTGGCCAGTCATTTGAATACGTGATCCTGCAACTGACAGTTTAGCTTTATCTGCTTCCGCAATCTCCCACTTATCAACTTCGTATTCTTGAACGCTTCCATCCGTTACAGCGATAGAAACATATTTATCAACAGCACTCAAGTCTGTTCCTGGGGCAATACGTTTTACAGTAGGCAGTTCTTTCGCAATTGCTAGAACCTCAACACGAGCCTCTACCTCACGTCCGTCTGCCATACCTTTAACTGTCACAACTCCAGCTTGGCTCACATCAACTGAAGACCAAGTTACTGGACGTTTTTCACGACTGCCATCACTATAGACAAAAGCGACGGTCTTCGGCATTTTCGGTTCTTTCTCGATAACAGTACGTACTTTTGGTACTTCTGTACCTAAAACAGTCTTTTCTTGATCTTCTTTCTTACCTGTAAAGACAGTGACTTGGTCCGATTTCAAGAGATCAGAGTGGGCAGTAAGGGTGAATTTACCTGCTTGTTCAGTTGATTTAACAATGGCAACCCCTTTACCGTTAAAGGCTCTGCGGATCCAAGAACCATCTGGTTGTGCCTTGTAGCGTTCACGGCTAGCTTGTTCCCCATTATCGACACCGACCAGTTGACCTTGTCCATGCAATTGGAAACGAACCAAATTATTGGCAGTTGGTACCACATTTCCTTCACTATCTACGATTTCGTAGTAGATGTAGGTCAAGTCTTTTCCATCGGCTGCGATTGCGTGTTCTTCTTTGACGAGGCGAACACCTGCTGGTTGGCCTGCAGTCGTGATCTTATCACGTGCAATTTCTTTTCCAGCTTCATCGCGAGCTACAGCTTCCAAAGTACCTGGTTGATAAGCAACCTTCCACTCAAGATAGAGTTCCTTAGCATTGGCACCTTCTTGGTAGGTACGGCCATCACTGGTTTGTTTCTTGTTGAACTTTTTAACACCGAGAGATTGACCGTTCAAGAACAATTCAACGCTTGCAGCGTTTGAGTAAGCTCGAACTGGAATCTTGCCTTCTGAGTCAGCAACTTTGTCTGCTAATTCTCTATTTTCCCAGTTCCAGTGAGGAAGAAGGTGTACCATCGGTTTCTTCTTGGCAGAAACCCATTGGCTTTGGTAGAGGTAGAAGTCATGTTTTGGAATACCGGCTGTATCTACGATACCAAAGTAAGAGCTCTTAACGGGAGTTTGGTTTTGGTTGTGCCATGGTGTAGGTTCACCGATATAGTCCGTACCTGTCCAGATAAACTGTCCAGCATAGCCAGCGTTGTCACGGTCAAACGTCCATGAATCTGTTGCCGTTTTACCCCAGCCAACTCGGTCATTACCATAGTCAGACTGTTCGTAATGACGCTCAGGCCCGTTACTATGTTTTAATTCACTTTCAGGACGATAATAGCTACCGCGTGTACGGGTTGCTGAAGATGTTTCTGAACCATAAATCAACCAGTTTGGATGTTTCGCACGAAGTTTCTTGTAGTTGTCTTCTGAATAGTTGAAACCAACTGCATCCAGTTCATTAGCAATTTTCTCATGACCACCGCTACCATCACCAAAGCGGAACTTATCTGCTCCCATGGTAACATAACGTGTAGTATCAACATCTTTAATCACTTTTACTAAGCGTTTAACCGTTGCTAGAGAATGAGGTTTACCATCGGCTTCACCAATTTCATTCCCGATAGACCACATGAAGACAGCTGGGTTATTTTTATCTCTTTCGACCATGGTACGAAGATCGTAGTCAGACCATTTTTCACCTTTTCTGGCTTCTGGGTGAGTAGCATCTTTTTCAAAGAAACGCCCGTAGTCATATGGTTTCTTGCCACCATACCATGTATCAAAAGCCTCTTCCTGAACCAGCAAACCAAGTTCTGCTGCGATTTGCAAGGTCTGTGGACTTGCAGGGTTATGAGTTGTACGGATGGAGTTAACGCCCATCTCCTTCATTTGTTTGAGACGACGGTATTCTGCTTTATAATTTTCTTCTGCTCCAAGCGCTCCGTGGTCATGGTGCAAGGAAACACCATGGAATTTAATGCGTTCACCATTCAAAGAGAATCCTTCATTTGGAGTCCAATGATAGTAACGGTAACCAAACAGATCCTTCTTAGCATCGACTAATTGACCATCACGGTAAACACGCGTAATCAATTCGTACAAGGCAGGTTTATCATTTAAAACTGTCCAGAGTTTTGGTTGTTCAACTTCTAAAATCGCATCAAGACTTGTTGACTCATGTGCTTTCAAGGTACGACTCGCTGTACGAACCAAACCTGTCACAGCCTGACCACCACGTTCAACGATTTGATACTCTGCCACCAGTTCATGGTCTTTATCGTCTGTATTAACAATTTTGCTGGTCACATGCGTTTCAACCTTGCCATGTTGCTGTTGTTCTAGCTTTGGTGTTAAGATGGTTGTCCCATTTTTCTCAACATGAACCTTATCTGTCACTTGCAAGGTCACATCACGGTAGATACCACTACCTGAGTACCAACGGCTACTTGGTTGTTTGTTGACCGCATGGACAGCAATCACATTCTCACGACCATCTTTGTGAAGGTATTTGGTGATATCGTATGAGAACTGGTTGTAACCATTTGGGTAATGTCCCACTAACTGGCCATTGACATAGACTTGAGAGTCCATGTAGACACCATCAAAGGTCACACGAACATTTTTCTTGAGATCTTTTTCATCAAGTTTGAAGGTCTTACGATACCAAGCTTCACCACCATTGAGCTGTCCACCCTCGTTTTGGGCAGGTGACTGATGGTCAAAATCGTTAAAGATACTCCAGTCGTGTGGGAGATCCAATTTTTGCCATGTTGATACGTCTGCATCTGATTTCACAGCTTCTTTAGGATTCGCATTGAGTTTAAAGTGCCAATTTTGATTAAAATTCACTTTTCTATCTTCAATCATTTGATTCACTTCTTCATTTGTCGCAGCTTTCAAATCTTCCTTGACAGGCTTTTCTTGACTTGAAGCTTGAGATTCTACCTTTGGAGCAGTTTCTTCAGGTTTTAGAGATGCTTTCTCCTCTTTTGGAGCTACAGGTTCCTCTTCTTTCTTCTCGGCTTTGCTTGCTTCAATTGGAGTGGCTTGACTTTGATCGACACTTGCAGCATCCTTGTGCTCTGCTACAGCTTGATTTTCTTTTTCCTCCACTGCCGGACTTTCCTCTTTTGCTTGTTCCACAGTGTGGGTGATAGGAGTTTCATCCGCGAAAACTGGTGATTCTCCAATGCCACTTCCTCCAAATAGAACCGCACAGGTTCCAATCATGACAGAGCAAGCGCCTACGGCAAACTTACGAATGCTGTAGACTCTTTTACGATTCCAATGGCCTTTTTCCATAAAATCCTCCTTTAGTAACCGCTTCCATTTGTTTGTAAGCGTATTACTTTTTCATAGCCTTTTACCCTTATTTTATAAAATAATATAGGAAATTTCAATACCCTAAACTCAAAAAATCATATTTTTGATTGTTTTTTCTAAAATTTGTAGAAGATTCGAAAAAAGTGAATGTAGATTTAGAACAAAAACAAACATTTTTTTGGCACTTAGTTAAATAGTATAAAAAAGTTCCTTTTGTAAGGAACTCCTTTTACTTATAATTAAAGATCCCCCCAGCCAACTTATCAGCTAGCTTGGGAAAGAGGGTATAAAACTTATGGGCTAGGTTCAACAAAACTGGGAGATTGAGGTCTCGTCTATTTTTTCCTATGGTCTTGACAATTTTTTTAGCAACCGCATCTGGTTCTAAGAGAAAGCGGTCAACCGACTTGAGATAGGTCCCATCTGGGTCAGCCTGGTCAAAAAAGGGAGTACGAATCGGTCCTGGATTAACCGTCGTTACATAGACACCATAGGGCATCAGTTCGAGGCGCATAGCGTTTGAAAACCCAATAGCCGCAAACTTGGTCGCTGAGTAAAGACTGGACCTACTAGTCGCTATCAAACCTGCCATGCTGACGATATTGATGATATGCCCTTTTCGACTTTCCTTCATGAGAGCTCCAAGACGACGAGACAGATTCATCAGGGCAAAGGTATTAACCTCAAACATCTGGTGAATATCTTGATCAGAAATCTGGTCGAAATCTTCAAAAATTCCATAGCCAGCATTGTTAATCAAGACATCAATCTTGCCATAACGGAGATAGAGGTCAACTACCAGGGATTCTAGGGCTGAGTCATCAGTAATATCGATTTCAATCCATTCCACATTAGGATGATTTCCGTAGAGTTGGGCTAATTTTTCCTTGTTTCTACCTAGTAAGATGAGTTGGTCATTTGGCAAGAGTTTGACCATTTCTTGGGCTAAGCCACCGCTTGCCCCAGTGATGATGATGGTTCGCATCTCTATTCCTTTCAAAGTTTTGGTCAATTAATGAAATCTTTTTCCAGCTAAATAATGAGCATAAGCTTGATCAATGACAGGAGCAAACAGATGATAATCCTCCCAGCTACCTAAAAATTCTAAAGGCAAGTCATATAAGTCATTGACTACAAATTCGGAATAATCATCCATATACTGATGTTCATAATAGTCACTTACAAAAGCCTGAAAATCCTTTGTGATATCCATTGTTCCCAGTTTACCATCGCACCAGTCTAAAAGATAATCAACACCCAAAGTTTGCTCGTTTTTTACACTTTGGAATACCGTTTCTTCATCAGGAAACATCATTTCTTTTGCATCATGCAGGATGAGCCAAGTAACGAAAAAACCGATATGATTCGCAGCCCAACGATAAATCTCCCGATAATCTTTTTGAGTTAGCTCTTCTTTTTGTAATGAATAGCTGTGCAAGTAGTTGGTTAATGCATTTTCAAAATACCATTCTGCTTTATCCAATAAACGATTTTCAACAGTCATCTTATTTCCCTCTCAACGAACTTGAAGAATTATAACTCCACTTCTTCCAAGTCTTTAACCACATGGACATTTTCAAAAACAGTTGCCGCATCTTTCTTGAGCTGACTGATATCTTTTGAGAGGAAACGAGCGCTGATATGATTGAGCAGGAGGCGCTTAGCACCGGCTTCTGCTGCTACTTGTGCTGCCTGCATATTGGTTGAGTGACCGTGGTTGCGGGCAATTTTTTCATCTCCTTTGCCATAAGTCGACTCGTGAACCAAGACATCGGCATTGACAGCTAGACGCACACTGGCATTGGTTTTTCGGGTATCACCCAGAATGGTGATAATCTTACCTGGACGTGGCGCTGAGATATAGTCAGCAGCTTTGATTTCAGTTCCGTCTTCTAGAACAACGTCCTGACCGTTTTTGATTTTTCCAAAAAGCGGGCCAAATGGAACACCAGCAGCCTTAAGTCTTTCAGCATCCAAGGTACCTTCTAAGTCCTTTTGCATGACACGATAACCAACGCAGAAAATAGTGTGGTCCAGCTCCTCTGCATACACAGTGAATTTATCGGTCTCAAGGATTTTCCCTAGAGAATCTTGGTCAAACTCATGAAAATGAATGCGGTAAGGCAGACGAGAACCTGACACACGAAGACTGGTTAAGACAAAGGACTTGATCCCTTGTGGTCCATAAATGTCCAAATCTGTCTGCTCCTCATTAGCCTGAAAAGCACGGCTAGAGAGAAATCCTGGCAATCCAAAGATGTGATCTCCGTGCAAGTGAGTGATAAAGATTTTGCTGATCTTACGTGGTCGAATCGTGGTTTCCAGAATACGATTTTGCGTTCCTTCTCCACAGTCAAAGAGCCAGACTTCGTTAATCTCGTCCAAAAGTTTCAAGGCGAGACTAGAGACGTTGCGGACTTTAGAGGGCTGACCAGCCCCCGTTCCTAAAAATTGAATATCCATTCGATACTTTCTAATTAATCAATATATAACATGGCTGTGCGATTTTCCGATCGGAAATAGCGCTTGCCAGAAAAAGCAACAGCTTCTTGCAGTAAATCCTCTTGACTGTAGCCTTTGAGACGCTTGCGACCATCTGCTAAACTTTCCAAATCAGTCAAAGCTGTGAGACTTTTTACGCTAACAACTTCTTCGTCTCCGGCATCCTTCATGTAAATCTTTCCAGACTCTTCAAAGACGAGTTGATGGGGGAAAATTTGTGCAATCTCAAAGAGCAAGTCATCCGAGATTCCCTCTTCATTTTCAGAGAAAATCCGTCCAAGACCTTCTTCCTCATAGCAAAAGCCAAAGGATTTGCCAGATAAATTAAGACGAATAAAAGGCTTATTTTCAAAGGTGAAACTTGGCTCAGCATTGTAGAGGTTCAGTTCCTGACTGAGTTCTGCAAAATAATCCGTCGCAGCCTCAGGACTCTTTTTCTGGTAGAGTTCAGCAAAGTAAGCATTCACTACGCTGGGGGGAGGTGTGATGAGAGCCAACTGCTCTTGCTCTGTTTTGCTAGCTAGAAGCTGATCTAAATAGACCTTATCCAGACTTGTATAACCTCCATACTTTAGAGCCAAGGTTTTAATATCAGTCATAAAATTCCTCTAACCTCCATTTATTTTTCTCGGAAATGTAGCCTGTAATGACTTCACCGTCCTCTTGATAATCACGATCTTCCAGAATCGCCACACTTTCTAGATCATGTATCTTGTAGGACTTTGAAAAAGGCACGCGCAGGGTAAAGACTTCAAAAATATCCTTGATCTTCTCCAAAAACAATGCTTGCAACTGCTCACGACTATCCTCAGACTTGGCAGAAATGAGGGCATACGGCGTTTGAGTAGGCGTGAAATCCTCCACCAAATCCGCTTTATTATAAAGGGTCAGGCGAGGAATATCCTCCATATCCAAGTCTTTCATGATAGACAGAACCGTTTTTTCATGTTCCTCGTGATAAGGATTGCTGGCATCGATGACATGAACCAGAAGGTCTACATGTTTACTTTCTTCTAAGGTTGACTTGAAACTGGACACCAATTCTGTTGGCAAATCCTGGATAAAGCCAACCGTATCAGTCAAGGTAACCTGAAGATTGCCCCCTAGATGGATGCTCTTTGTCGTCGCATCCAGGGTCGCAAACAGCTCGTCTGCTTCATACTGGGTCTTACTGGTCAAGGTGTTCATGATGGTTGATTTCCCAGCATTGGTGTAACCAATCAAACCGATTTTAAAGGTACTTGACTCCAAGCGTTTTTCTCTGACAGTCGCTCGATTTTTCTCAACCACCTTGAGCTGGCGCTCGATATCTGTGATTTGATTGCGAACGCTACGACGGTTCAGTTCCAGCTGGCTTTCCCCTGGACCACGGGAACCAATTCCCCCTGCCTGACGGCTGAGCATAATCCCTTGACCAACCAAGCGAGGCAAGAGATATTTGAGCTGGGCTAGGTGGACTTGGAGTTTCCCTTCATGGCTTCGAGCCCGCATGGCAAAGATATCCAAAATCAACTGCATACGGTCAATCACTTTTACACCCAGGACTTCTTCTAGATTGACATTTTGCCGTGGAGTCAAGCGATTATTGACAATGACAGTAGTAATTTCTTCTGCATCCACCATGAGCGCAATCTCTTCCAACTTACCAGAGCCAACAAAAGTCTTGGAATCATATTTTTCACGTTTTTGCCTGTAACTACCTACTACGACTGCTCCAGCAGTCTTAGCCAGACTGGCCAATTCTTCCATGGAGAGGTCAAAATTGTCCATGCCTTGCAATTCCACACCGATGAGTAGGACACGTTCCTCTTTTTTCTCCGTTTCAATCATCTAAAAACTCCTCAATCTGGCTTAAAATACGCTCTTTCACACCAGATTCTCCTATCTGATAAAAGGTTACCTGCATGCGATTGCGGAACCAGGTCAACTGGCGCTTGGCAAATCGACGAGTCGCTTGCTTGAGACTATCTCTAGCCTCCTCCAAACTCTGCTCTCCTCTAAAATAGGGGAAGAGTTCCTTGTAACCTATCCCTTTAGCAGCTTGCACATCTGGATAATGGTCAAACAACCACTTGGCTTCGTCTAGAAGTCCAGCTTCAAACATCAGATCCACACGATGGTTAATCCGTTCATAAAGTCGACTTCGCTCATCATCCAAGCAGATAATCAGTGGTTCATAAGGACTTTCCTGATTTTCCAAATCCTGACCAAAATGGACAATTTCCAAGGCCCGCATAGCACGACGACGGTTAAACTGGGGAATTTCAAGACCTGCTTGCTCCACAAGATGGGCTAATTCCTCATCTGAATAAGGCTCCAAACTAGCCCGATAAGCTACAATCTCCTCATGAGGTGTTTCCCCACCTAGATGGTAGCCTTCCAGCAAGCTCTGGACATAAAGCCCTGTCCCACCAGCAATAATGGCTAGCTTGCCACGGCTTTGAATATCCTCAATAGCCTTCTTAGCTTCTGAAACAAAATCAAAAGCCGAGTAAGACTCGGTCACCTCTCTGACATCAATCAAATGATGAGGAACAGCTGCTTGCTCCTCTGGGCTGGCCTTGGCCGTCCCAATATCCAACCCTCTGTATACTTGCTGACTGTCACCACTGACCACCTCTCCACCAAAGCGCTTGGCCACTTCAATAGCAAGGGCTGTCTTCCCAACAGCAGTCGGTCCAACAATCACAATTATTTTTGTTTTCATCTTTTTTCCTTGAAAAATTTCCATTTTTTCGTTACTATTATTATATCACAAAAAGGTCGGTCAGAAAAATGCTACCACTTGAGGAGTCTGGCTGATCGGGAAGATAAAGGAGGAAGACTCATGGCTAAAGGATTCGCTAAAGGTCTTGTAACAGGTGTCGCAGGAACTGTCGCTGCCGTTGTAGGTGCAGTATACGCAATTAAAAAGAAAGTGATTGAGCCAGAAGAGCAAAAAGCAGCTTTCATCGAAGAAAACCGCAAAAAAGCAGCTCGCCGCCGCGTATCACATTAAGCAACAAAAGAAGTTGAGAAATCTCAACTTCTTTTTATTTTCTTAAATAGCCAAATCAAACTTCAGCTGTGGCTTAACCGGATTATAGTCAACTAACTCAAAGTCTTCCGCTTTGATATCAAAGAAATTGGTCCCATCTGGCACATTCAAGACCAAACGTGGTTGGCAGTTTGACGGCTCACGACGGAGCAACTCCTCCGCTTGTTCAAACTGATTATCATAGATATGGAGGTTGTTGATAAAATAGAAAAACTTCCCAACCTTCCAGCCAAAATGCTTGGCAATCATCATCTGAAGAGCCACATACTGCATAGCATTGATGTGGTGGGCCACTAGCATGTCATTAGAGCGCTGGGTCAAAGTCGCATCTAGATAGATGTCCCCATCAACGCGACGGACATCAAACATGGTCTGAAAGGCGCATGGAAGAAGACCATCTGTCTCCTCAAAGGCTTGGTAATCCCATAGTGAGATGATATTACGACGATTCCAAGGGTTGGCTTCCAACTGTTTGAGAATCTTGTTGATGATGTCGTGTTTCTTAACAACTGCCCCATAGCGCTCACCAATGGTTCCCGTATCTCCTACTTCCCAGTCATTCCAGTAGTGAACATTGTACTTGCTATTTAGCACTTCTAGACTATTAGACTGATCTTGGTAAATCCAGAGCACTTCCTTGATGGCAGATTTGATTGCAATGGGACGTAGGGTTGTGATAGGAAATTCTCCCTTGGCCAAGTCATACTCCGCAAAGGCACCGGTTACGTACTTGGAGTTGGCAACAGTCCCATCCTTGTACTTGGGACGAGCCTGCTCAGAAAAGACACCGTCTTTGAGGATTCGTTCAATATTCTCTTTAAAAATCGTATCTGCTTTTGTCATTTACTCTCACCTCATTTATTGTCCTAACTAGTATAGCATAAAAAAAGAAAGGAGGAAAATCACTGGCTTTAAAGTAGTGTTTTTCTCCTTTTATTATCTTATTGCAATACAAGTGATGCTGCTCCTATAACTCCAGCGTCATTTCCTAGAATTGCGAGAGCTAATTTAGTTGATGTGCGTACTTGTGGGAAGGTATTTTCATCATAAACCTTTTGCACGCCTTGGAGAAGGAATTCTCCCGCAGCTGACACCCCACCACCGATAACAATCGTTGAAGGGTTGAGGATTGAACCGATGTTAGCACAAGCGATACCCAAGTAACGTGAGAAGTTTCGGTAAACGATCAAGGCAAGGTCGTCCCCTTCTTTAGCCAAGTCAAAAACAGTTTTAGCAGTTACTTCTTCTCCGTCATCAATCAAGCGTTTCAAGGCTGCATCGCCTTCGTATTCATCTGCATAACGACGAGTCAAGTTGACAATCCCTGTTGCAGAAGCAACTGTCTCAAGACAGCCTTTTTTACCACAGGTACATGCGATTGGTTGGTCAAAGTCAACAGTGATGTGGCCAAGCTCACCTGCTGCACCAGCAACACCGTGAAGCAATTTGCCTTCTGCCACGATACCGCCACCAACACCTGTACCAAGTGTCATAAAGACAACGTCTGGTTGGTTGTCACCAGCCCCCATCCAGCGCTCACCAAGAGCAGCTACGTTGGCATCATTATCAATGAAGAATGGAATCCCCAAGGCTTTTTCAATCTTTTCTTTAATCGGTTGAAGGGTTTTCCAGTTGAGGTTATATGCACCGATAACAGTTCCTTTTTCACGGTCAACCACACCAGGTGATCCCATTCCAATGCCTCGGAAATCCTTAGCTGACAATCCAAGCAAGTCCAAACGATGCTGAATAGACTCAATCATATCATCTACAATGTGGCTTCCTTCGTCCAAAATGTTGGTCTTGATAGACCATTTTTCTTGGATTTCTCCTTCTTGAGTTAAAATCGCAAACTTGATAGATGTTCCACCAAGGTCAATCCCAATAATCTTTTGACTCATCGTCTTCTCCTTTTTAATTGAAAATGCTTACAGATATAGTATAACAAAATCGTCCATTTTGTGCAAAGGTTTGCGTGAATTTATTCTCATTTAATCACTTTCTTTATTCCAAAGTTTGCTTTATTAAGATTCAATCCTCAACTCATACAAGCCTCTGACCGCGTTACAGCCATAGATAGTTTCCGCTTGGTCCAAGTCTGGCACAGTCAAGACTTTTTCCTCTACTTGTCCTGTTTCCAGCAAATGCTGACGGTAAATTCCTGGCAAAATTCCAAGTCTGATAGGCGGTGTGTAGAGTTTACCATTAATTTTTAAGACCAGATTTCCAATAGAGGTTTCAAGCAATTCTCCTGCTGCATTATGGTAAATGATTTCCTGTTCCCATAGACTTAAGTGTGGTCTATGAGTTGTTTTAAAGTAGGTAAACGCTTGATTCAAATCTGTTTCTTGCAGACAAAGTTTGGCTTTGCAGAAAATTGGACTGAGGGGTGTTAAGATTTGGCGAATGAGTTCTATCCCTCCAGATTTGCTGAGGATGATTCGCAAGCGGTAGTCTTGATTAGCATCACAAACTTGGCACTCTTTCTCTATCTTTTGTCTCAGTTCTTCCGGATTAAAAGGATAGGCAAAATATCGACTAGCCTTTGTCAGTCTTTCCAGATGTTGTTCTTCAAACAACAAGTTTTTCTGGCTGATTTTCCCAGTTGTAATCAATTGGAAACGTGCTTGTTTACGATAGAGAATAGCCGCCTTTTGATGAACCTCTCGGTATTCAGATTCCCAAGTACTATCCCAAGTAATCCCTCCGCCAACTCCATAAATGGCTTTCCCTTGATGCAGTTGAATAGTCCGAATGGCGACATTGAAAATCCGTCGCCCATTTGGAAGCAAGAGACCAATCGTTCCGCAGTAGACTCCGCGTGGTTGGGGCTCCAAGTCCTTGATGATTTCCATGGTCGCAATTTTCGGTGCTCCCGTTATGGAACCACATGGAAAGAGCGAACGGAAGATTTCAACTAGGTCCACATCCGGTCGCAACTGACTCTTGATGGTAGAAGTCATCTGCCAAACGGTCGAATACTGCTCCACCTGACACAGACGCTCCACGTGCTCACTCCCCACCTCAGAAATACGGTTCATATCGTTGCGCAAGAGGTCCACAATCATCATATTTTCAGAGCGATTTTTAGGATCCTGTTCTAGCCAGCTAGCTTGGGCAAGGTCTTCTTGGTCAGTCACTCCCCGCTGGGTTGTTCCCTTCATTGGGCGAGTCGTTAATTCTCGGTCATTTTGCTCAAAAAAGAGTTCTGGGCTCATGGAAATCACTGCCATCTCATCATGTTCCACATAGGCATTGTAGCCCGCCTCCTGCTCTACCACCATACGATTGTAGATGGCAAAAGGATTGGCGTTTAAGTCTTGCTTGAGTTGGACGGTGTAGTTGACCTGGTAGGTGTCCCCTTGACGCAAATGATGGTGAATTTGGGCAATCGCCTTTTCATAGTCTGTCGCAGATGTTACTTCTTGCCACTTTGAAGGCAGATCTACTTCCTCATAAGTCAGAGGAATAGGCGATGTTTCTACCCTGTCATGAACTGTAAAATATAACAGATACTCTGCCAGTAAAGGAGCTTTATGAACTGCTAGTTTCTCCTCAAAAGCAGGTGCAGCCTCGTAGCTGACATAGCCCACTACATAGTAACCTTGCTCTTGGTAGCTTTCCACTTGTGCCAGCAAGTCTGCCACTTCTGCTAAATCTCTCGTTTTTAACTCTTTGATAGGCTGAGTGAAGGTGTATCTCTCCCCCAAAGCCCTAAAATCAATCACTGTTTTTCTATGCATATCTTAAGTATAGCACAAAAGAAATAAACCCTCAGCTACAAAACTAATCAATATAACTTCCTTTTGATGAATGTTAACTCTATGTAGTTGCTTAATATAAAATTTCTCCTAGTAGTTATTACCACTAGGAGAAATTTTTGCTAAATATTACTTGCTAGTTCACTAGAAGAAAAAGTCAATTTACGAATATAGCTATAAAATCCTAATTAGACTTCATCATCTTCTTTTCGACGATGACTTAGAAGAGCTAACCCCAGAATAGCGCTAGTTGCTGCTACCATTGTACTTAGCGATTCTGCTGTTCCTGTATTCGGAAGTTTTTTAGTCTTCAGGGTATCTTCTACTGCTTGCTTGGCTGCTGGCTTGCTTTGCGCAGTTGGGTTAACTGAGGCAATGCTCGTTGTTCCAGCAGTTTTGGCTTGCGATACTGCTTCATCTGTGGTCGCAGTGTCGATGTTTCTCTTAGCCTCATCAGCTTTCGCCTTGGCATCTGCCTTCGCAACAGCTTTCTCCTCGTCCGTCAAATCGGTGCGTGAATCAATAGCTACTTCCTTAGCTTTCAGCGCATCATCGATTCCTTGCTTGGCTGCTGGCTTCGCTACTGGCTGCGGATTGACTGCGTTGACTTCAGTTGTTCCAGCAGTCTTGGCTTGCGATACTGCTTCATCTGTTGTCGCGTTGTCGATGTTCTTCTTAGCCTCATCGGCCTTAGCCTTGGCATCTGCCTTCGCTGCAGTTTTCTCTTCATCCGTCAAATCGGTACGTGAATCAATCGCTGCTTCCTTAGCTTTCAGCGCATCATCGATTCCTTGCTTGGCTGCTGGCTTCGCCACTGGCTGCGGATTGACTCCATTGACCTCAGTTATTCCAGTTGACTTAGCCTGGTCAACTTCTGCATTTGTGGTAGCAGCGTCAATGTTCTTCTTAGCCTCATCGGCCTTAGCTTTGGCATCGGCTTTCGCTGCAGCCTTCTCTTCATCCGTCAAATCAGTACGTGAATCAATGGCTGCTTCCTTAGTTTTCAGGGCATCTTCGATCGCTTGCTTGGCTGCTGGCTTACTTTGAGCGGTTGGATTGACTGCGTTGACTTCAGTTGTTCCAGTTGACTTAGCCTGGTCAACTTCTGCAGTTGTTGTCGCTGTATCAATTGCTTGTTTCGCTGTATCTGCTTTCGCCTTGGCATCAGCCTTCGCTGCAGCCTTCTCCTCATCCGTCAAATCGGTACGTGAATCAATGGCTGATTCCTTAGCTTTCAGCGCATCATCGATCGCTTGCTTGGCTACTGGCTTCGCTACTGGCTGCGGATTGATTGAATTGACTTCAGTTGTTCCAGCAGTTTTAGCTTGCGATACTGCTTCATCTGTGGTCGCAGTATCAATGTTCTTCTTAGCTTCATCAGCTTTCGCATTGGCATCTGCCTTCGCTGCAGCTTTCTCTTCATCCGTCAAATCGGTACGTGAATCAATCGCTGCTTCCTTAGCTTTCAGCGCATCATCGATCGCTTGCTTGGCTACTGGCTTCGCTACTGGCTGCGGATTGATTGAATTGACTTCAGTTGTTCCAGCAGTTTTAGCTTGCGATACTGCTTCATCTGTGGTCGCAGTATCAATGTTCTTCTTAGCTTCATCAGCTTTCGCATTGGCATCTGCCTTCGCTGCAGCTTTCTCTTCATCCGTCAAATCGGTGCGTGAATCAATCGCTGCTTCCTTAGTTTTCAGCGCATCATCGATTGCTTGCTTGGCTGCTGGCTTGCTTTGAGCGGTTGGATTGACTGCGTTAACTTCAGTTGTTCCAGTTGACTTAGCTTGGTTAACTTCTGCATTTGTGGTTGCAGCGTCGATGTTCTTCTTAGCTTCGGCGGCCTTAGACTTGGCATCAGCCTTCGCTACAGTTTTCTCTTCATCCGTCAAATCAGTACGTGAATCAATGGCTGCTTCCTTAGCTTTAAGGGCATCATCAATCGCTTGCTTGGCTACTGGCTTGCTTTGCGCAGTTGGGTTAACTGAGGCAATGCTCGTTGTTCCAGCAGTCTTGGCTTGCGATACTGCTTCATCTGTCGTTGCGTTGTCGATGTTCTTCTTAGCTTCGGCAGCCTTAGACTTGGCATCAGCCTTCGCTACAGTTTTCTCTTCATCCGTCAAATCAGTACGTGAATCAATGGCTGCTTCCTTAACTTTCAGCGCATCATCGATCGCTTGCTTGGCTGCTGGCTTACTTTGAGCGGTTGGCTCCACTCCGTTGACCTCAGTTATTCCATCAGTCTTGGCTCGAGATACTGCTTCATCTGTGGTCGCAGCGTCAATGTTCTTCTTAGCTTCATCAGCTTTCGCCTTGGCATCTGCCTTCGCAACAGCTTTCTCCTCGTCCGTCAAATCGGTACGTGAATCAATGGCTGATTCCTTAGTTTTCAGCGCATCATCGATCGCTTGCTTGGCTGCTGGCTTACTTTGCGCAGTTGGATTGACTGCGTTAACTTCAGTTGTTCCAGTTGACTTAGCCTGGTCGACCTCTGCATTTGTGGTCGCAGCGTCGATGTTCTTCTTAGCTTCATCAGCTTTCGCCTTGGCATCTGCCTTCGCAACAGCTTTCTCTTCATCCGTCAAATCGGTGCGTGAATCAATCGCTGCTTCCTTAGCTTTCAGCGCATCATCGATCGCTTGCTTGGCTGCTGGCTTACTTTGAGCGGTTGGGTTTACTGAGTTGACCTCAGTTGTTCCATCATTCTTTGCTTGATCAACTTCTGAGTTTGTCGTCGCAGTGTCAATTGCTTGTTTCGCTGTATCTGCTTTCGCCTTGGCATCGGCTTTCGCAACAGCTTTCTCTTCATCCGTCAAATCGGTGCGTGAATCAATCGCTGCTTCCTTAGCTTTCAGCGCATCATCGATCGCTTGCTTGGCTGCTGGCTTACTTTGAGCGGTTGGGTTTACTGAGTTGACCTCAGTTGTTCCATCATTCTTTGCTTGATCAACTTCTGAGTTTGTCGTCGCAGTGTCAATTGCTTGTTTCGCTGTATCTGCTTTCGCCTTGGCATCGGCTTTCGCAACAGCTTTCTCTTCATCCGTCAAATCGGTGCGTGAATCAATGGCTGCTTCCTTAGTTTTCAGCGCATCATCGATCGCTTGCTTGGCTGCTGGCTTACTTTGAGCGGTTGGGTTTACTGAGTTGACCTCAGTTGTTCCATCATTCTTTGCTTGATCAACTTCTGAGTTTGTCGTCGCAGTGTCAATTGCTTGTTTCGCTGTATCTGCTTTCGCCTTGGCATCGGCTTTCGC